>CAZGQH010000210.1:0-3652 GCA_964527575.1 uncultured Lachnospiraceae bacterium | reverse complement strand
CATGGCCAGCCCCTTTATCACCACCATTGTGGACGCTATCTCGCTTTTGGTCTACTTCTTCTTTGCCAAAGCGATCATCCCCGGACTGTAAAACAAAATCAAAAAAACCTCGGCAGCAGCGGTTCGCTCTGCCGAGGTTTTTTAGGACAAAAGATTTCAGTCAGAAAAGCTCGTCTTTCCGAGGAAGGACTTCAGGATCGGACTTTTCGGATTTTTGAAAAGCTCCTCCGGCGTTCCGCTCTCCTCGATGACCCCGTTGGCCATAAAGATCACCTTGTCCGCCACATGGGCCGCAAATTCCATTTCATGGGTGACGACAATCATGGTGGAATCCCCGGACTTCAGGCTCCGGATCACATTAAGCACCTCACCTGTAAGCTCCGGATCAAGTGCGCTGGTCGGCTCGTCAAAGCATAAAATGTCCGGCGTCAGGGCAAGCGCCCGGGCTATGGCCGCACGCTGCTGCTGACCGCCCGAAAGCTGACAGGGATAAAAATCTGCCTTTTCGGTCAGACCGACCCGCTCAAGCAGCGACAGGGCGTTTTGCCTAAGCTCACCCACGACCTCGTTTTTTCGGGTTTTGTATTCTTCCTTTGTGATTTCTTTTTTCTTATACATGGCTTTCAGCTCGTCGAATTTCAAAAGCTTCGCGGCAAGCATAAGATTCTGAAGCACGGTGTACTGCGGGAAAAGGTTAAAGGACTGAAAAACCAGCCCGAAATGAAGGCGCCGCCGTCTGATTTCACTCTCACTCAAACGGGATGCGGATTTTTTCCCCGTTCCTTCTGACTCAAAGTAAGGCTCACCGGCGACATAGATCGAACCCGTATCCGGCGTTTCCAGGTAATTCATACAGCGCAAAAGGGTCGTTTTGCCGCTTCCGGAGGAGCCGATAATGGCCAAAACCTCACCCTTTTCCAGCGTAAAGTCAATTCCCTTCAGAACCTCGGTGGAGCCGAAATTTTTCGTTATGTTTTTAACTTCAAGTATAGGCATAGCGTTCTCCGTGATACCCGAAACCGGGAAAATAATGAAAAACAGCCGGTATTGTACCGACGGGCTGCATCAAAACATGATACAGCCCGGTAATTGCTAAATCTTATAATAGCTCTGTTTCTTTTCTATGTAACCGAACAGAAGCGTCAGCGCTCCGACAAAGAGCAGATAGAACACTGCTGTATAGAAAAGCGGCCATATGATTGACTTGTCGATCAAAAGCTCGGCCGCACGGGTAATTTCGATCACCGCGATGACTCTTGCAAGCGCCGTATCCTTGACCAGCGTAATGATCTCATTTCCCATCGGCGGGATGATGCGTTTGATCACCTGCTGAAGCGTAACCCGGGTAAAAATCTGCGAACGGGTCATTCCCAGCACCAAACCCGCTTCGGTCTGCCCTACCGGGATTGCCTGAATCCCGGAACGGTAAATTTCCGAAAAATAACAGGCATAGTTGATGGCAAACGCAACAAGAGCCGAAGGAAACCGATCCAGTGAGGACAGCCCGAGAAATCCCGGAACATAGAAGACGATAAAAATCTGAAGCATCAGAGGAACGCCGCGCACCACCCAGACAATAAGCTTCATCACCGTGCTGAGCGGCTTTATTTTCGACATGGTTCCGAAGGATATCAGAAGCCCCAGCGGAAGTGCCAGGATAAGCGTCAGAATAAAAAGCTGGCAGGTTACCGCAAAGCCACCGAGAAGATCGAGTGTGACAGCCCAAAAACTCATGTTTACTTATTGTCTTTTAATGCCATTACATCGTCGGAAAGCGGGACGCCGTACTTCTCGGAAAGCTTTTCAAGCGTCGAGGCTTCCCCGTCCTTGCCGTCATTCATCAGAACCTTAATCGCCTCGTTTACTTTGGCCGTAAAGCTGCTGCCCTTCCGGAAGCCGATTCCGTAAAGCTCCTCATTATCGGTGACCTCGATCGCTTTGACAAGCTTCGAAAAATCGCCGGTTCCGCATTTCCGGTTGGCAAGAAGAACATCCACGACAATAAAGTCCACCGCGCCCGCCTTGAGCTCGGTAAAGGCATCGGTTTGCGCGTCCATTTTGACAATATTGGCCTCGTCGGTAACCGTCTTGGCATAGTCCTCACCGGCGGAACCCGCCTCGACGGCGCACTTTTTGCCGCGAAGCGCTTCGGCATTCTTATAATCATCTAAGCTTACCTTGTCGGTATTGACGACAACGCACTGATAGTTGTTAGCATAGCCTACCGCAAAATCAACCAGCTCGTTTCTGGCAACCCCGTCGTCCGAGCTGTTGGAAGTAAAGCCGTTCCACAGGCAGTCGACCTTGCCTGCCTCCAGCTCAACATACTTTTTGGACCAAGTGATCACCTCAAATTCAACCTTGACACCGAGATAGTCCGCCACGGCTTTAGCAAACTCGGTATCGAATCCGACAAAGTTATTGTTTTCGTCGTTGTAGTTCATAGGCTCAAACAGCGTGCAGCCTACGACAAACTTCCCGGCTTTCTGGATATTCTCCCAATCGTTTGCCGGGTCGGCCTTTGCGCAGGAGGTCAAAACCACCATGCTGACACACATCACTGCGACAAGAAGCAGCGCCAAGATTTTTTTCATAAATACTCTCCTCTTTCTCCTGTTTTTTGTTTTTCCATACCGTCCCAACCGAAATATAGTCGTTTCTTGCGGTATTACAAAACACAATATGTTTATGTAAAAATTCACTTCGGCAAATTTTTACTCACGGGGATCATTATATCAGTAACCGATCAAAAAGTCAAGTAAATTTGAAAAAGCTCTGTAAAAGCAGTAAATTTTTTCCCAAAACTGCGTAACAAAAGAAAAAGTACGCCCCCGGCCGCCCACAGTGCTGCCGGGGGACGTATCTTCATCCCGCCTAATGCAGCAGACGAAGAAGTGTGCTTCACCTTTCCCATCTCCAAGAAAGCAAGAAAGTGAGAAGAACACCAAGAAGAAAATATACGAAAGAAGGGTGAAAAGGAAAATAGACAACAAAAGAGTCACAAGCAACTGCTTGTGACTCTTTTTGCTGGTGACCCGTACGGGAATCGAACCCATGTTTTCGCCGTGAGAGGGCGATGTCTTAGCCGCTTGACCAACGGGCCGAATGCTTAGTTATTATAGCATCGAACCGGTAAAAGTGCAATAGGCATAATATACAAAATGTGAAACGATATTTTGTTGAATTTTATCCGTAATTGTCAGATATGCTAAAGACCTTGCCGTTACTCGGCAATCAGAGAGTCGAGATAGGCCGTATACTCCTCTAGGCAAAAGTTCTTCGCTTTCATCTCATTGGCCGCACGATAGCCCACAAAACGAAAATGCCAGGGCTCGTAGGTGATACCGGTTACATCGGTCTTGTCGGCGGGAAAACGCAGGACAAAGCCGAAACGAGTGCAGTTTTCCGCCAGCCACTTTCCCGCCTTGGTATCGGCAAAGGATTCATTGAGAAGACTGCTGTCGTCCCCCCTGACTCTGAGATCCACGGCAAGACCGCTCTGATGCTCCGAGGTGCCCGCCCGGCAGGAATAGGTCTCGACGATCTTCTCGGCTTCCTCTCTTGAGAGCGAAGGATTTTTCGCACGCTCCCTCTCGCAGTAGCGGTTGAAAAGGGTTTCCTGCCACTCGTAGGAGCGGTAGGCGCTGGTGAT
>CAZGQH010000209.1:0-3653 GCA_964527575.1 uncultured Lachnospiraceae bacterium | reverse complement strand
GGTGCCCGGCACCCAGAGGGTGGAATAGCCCTGCATCCGCTTGTAGCGGACCAGAATGTCCTGTAAGGTTTCGTCTAATGCGTGCCCCATATGGAGCTGGCCGGTGACATTCGGAGGCGGAATGACGATTGAGAAGGGGGGCTTGTTGTCGTCGGTTTTCGGGGTGAAATAGCCCTTTTCGACCCAGGTCTTGTAGAGTCTGTCCTCGATCTCGCCGGGCGCATAGGTTTTGGCAAGTTCTTTTTTCATGGTCATCTTCCTTTTATCTTGAATTTTCTTGACTTCAGTTTACAGGGATAGAAAAAGCGCCCTTCTGCCTCCCGAACAGGACGCAGAAAGAGCGCGGTACCACCTGAATTTGTGCGAAGATCGCACACACTTGATCCGCTTAACGCGCGGAGGACGGCCTTGTCCTTCTTCCCGGCAGTCCGGCGTCATTTTGGCGGCGGGGAAGGGCGCGGCGGCTCGGGGGTGACTTCGCCGGTCTCCGGTGCGGCGCTTCCAGCTCATAACGCCGCTCTCTGTGCCCGAAGGGTCTCCGGTTACTTCTTCCCGTCTTTGCCGTTTTTCTCAATATGAGAAAGTATAGCACGGATTTTCGGATTTGTCAAGGCTTTTGTTCGAACGAATGGCGGCAATTCGCGGGGCTTTTCGAATTTATCGGAGGCTTTCTGTCCGGATGACAGAGCATGGCGGTCGGCTCTGCGGTTCCTTTCGTTTTTTGCCCGGATGAGCCTATATTCAAAAAGAGCGCGAAACGATGTGTTGGTTTTCCGATCGGCCTGCGTCTCTGCCGCGGATAGCCACTCATCGGATTTTGCCGCGGATGGTTTTGTGCGTTAGTCCGAAGATTGCTTGGTATAATCCTTTTTGGACTCCTGCGCCTTTCGTCGATATTCCCCCGGCGTACAGCCCTTTTTCTCATAAAAGATGCTGTAAAAATATTTGATGTCCGAATATCCGACTTTCTTGGCAATCTCGCTTACGGTATTGCTGCTGCACGCTAAGAGTATGCAGGCCTTCTGACAGCGAATATCCTGAAGCGTTTCAATTACGGTGGTTCCGGTCACGCTTTTATAGATGCGCCGGAAATAGCCCTCGCTGAGATAGGCCCTTGTCGCCAGCGCGGCGTTGGTGATCGCCTCGGCATAGTGGTTGTTCAGATAGGCTTGGGTGTTTTCAACAATCAGATGGTGGTATACAGGGAGCTTGTTACGCTTGGAGGAGTCCTTGAGACAGAGCCGGAAGGCGAGAACCAGAAGCTTGATCAGACCAGATCGGAGAAGGAGGGGATAGCCGATCTTCTGCCCGGTGTACTCTAAGTACATTTCTTCCAACGTGCGTCCCAGTTCTCGCTCCTTGGCTACAGAAAGACGAAGATAATCGCGGGGATTTTCCCTGTCGTAGGCGGAATGGAAGAGATAGCGGTAGACGACATCAAAAAAATTGTCTCTGTCATCGATAGAGCTGTCGATGGCGAAGGGCTCGAAGATGCAGTTGTAGACGGTCAGGGGCTCGACGCTTCTGCCGATGAACTGGTGAGGAACCTTCTGACCGATAATGAAAAGGTCGCCGCGACAGACGGTCTCCTCCCGGCCGCAGATGCGGTGCAGTCCATATCCCTCGGCGACATATGCGATTTCGATGAATTCGTGGTCGTGGACGTCGAGCTCTGTGTCCACGATTTTTTTTAACAGTATAATTTCATCTCTTTCCCGCAGAAAACGGCGGGATGGCAGCGTAGTGTGCATATGCGAAAACTCTCCTTCGTTTTTTGAGGGTACTTTGCTGCTGATTTACTTTTATTTTAACACAAATCGATAACAAAAACAAGCGGATAAAAAACTTTTTTATTCATTTCGACAATGAATTTTGAAAAATCAGGGTATATCAGGTACGAATACCCCCGTAATGGAGAACAACCTACCCACTTGTGAAAGGCCGCTTTTTTCCTTATAATGAAATCGGTAAAAGTATTTTTCCAAAAACAGATTGTTAAGAGAGGTGTCAAGATGAAAGGTCTCGTAAAAGACGGAAGAAAAAAACATTTTTCGTTCCTTGCATTCTGCCTGATGGCTGTTTTGGTGTTTTCTACGGTTTTTTTGAGCTTTGGATATGTGTTCGGCTCGGAAGAGGCAGTGCTGCCTCTGGCGGGCATACGGGCCTCCTCCACCTTTCGGGAGGATTTTGGTGTCACCAACCTGCTTGACGGAGATCCCGAGACCTTCTGGACTTCGGCAAGCCGGCGGGAATATCCCTCGCAGGAGGAATGCGATTATGTGGTTCTGACGATCGACGGTGTGGCGGAGGTCTCTCAAATCGGGGTGACCCCGCGCCAGCGGCTCCCCAGAACCTTTCCCCGCGATTTCAAGTTGCAGTATTCACCGGATAAGAAGACCTGGATCGATATTCCCGGGCAGAGCTACACCGATTATACGGTGACTACCAAGGAAGAGATCTTTTCCTTTGAACCGGTAAAGGCAAAACAGGTTCGTATTCTCGGTACCCGATACAATCTGGACGATTCGGGAAACTATTTTATGCAGTTCGGAGAAATTCGTGCTATGGGAAAACTGCTCGAATCCGGGGCGGAAGCGATCTTTGGCCGTTCGCCTGTTTTACAGCCCTACGATTATGTGGCGGGCGATTCTTTTGTGGGAGAGGGGATTTTGGCCTCACCCGATCCGCTTGTAAACTACCGTTGGGAAAATCCTACGGCCGATGACCCGCTCGAAATCTTTTTGCGCAGACCGGTATCGGTTTCTACCGAAACGCCTGCGAGTTTCGGGGGCCTTACTACCGTGGGTACCGACAGCCTCTCTCTTGAGGTGAAGGCAGACGGCACGCTCCGCTTTGACTTCGGCGCGGAATTTGCCGCTTGGTTAGAGTTTGACAGCCCCGATCTCTCCGGAAATGTTACGATGAGTATCAGCGAATTCAACCAGATCCCTCATTTTCCGCCGAATATTCCGGCCAAGACCGCCAAGCCGGTGCGCTACGGCGACAGCTACCGGCTGGAACTGAACAGCGAGCTCTATGAGGGTGTGCGGTATGGCTTTCTCTCCTTTTCGGATGTGGAAGAGCCCTTCCATATCACCGACGTCCGGCTGGTCTGTCAGACCAAACCGGTGAATTACGAGGGAAGCTTTGACAGCGACAGCGAGATGCTCAACCGGATCTGGTATACCGCCGCCTATTCGGTGCGCGTCAATCTGCGGGAGTATTTTTCTGCCATTCTTCTTGACCGCGGAGACCGCTATTCCTGGACTGGGGACGCCTATCCCGCGCAGGCGGCATCGCTGGCGGCCTTCGGCAACTTTGACGCTGTACTTAAGAATCTGCACTATACGGCGGGATACTTCAACGGTCATCCCATTGAAAGCTATGAGCTTTATTGGATCTACAGTCTGATCGACTACTATGAGTATACCGGCGACCGGGAAGGCGTGGAGGGTCTTTTAGACGAGGCTTTGAAGCGGCTCGACCACGCCTACGAAATTTATGGTAAAAATCCATCTCTTCTCTATTTCGGCTGGGATGAGCGGTTGGGCTCCGGTTTTGACAACCCGGATATTCCGGAGAATCAGAATGCCTACAAAATGCTGGCCATTCGCGCCTGGCAGGAGTTTGCGCCGATTTTGGAGGATCTCGGC
>CAZGQH010000208.1:0-3659 GCA_964527575.1 uncultured Lachnospiraceae bacterium | reverse complement strand
AGGGGCAAAGAGGAGCAGCACCTGCAAATAGTCCCGGGTCATGGAGAAGACCTGTTCGTCCGCCCCCATGAGAAGCGCCAGCTTATCGGAAAAAAAGACTCCGGCGGCAAGAAAGAGAAGGGAGGCGGAAAGGGCGGTTATGGCGGAAACCGTAAAGATTCGGTCGGGTTTTGCGGCCTGCTGACGGCTGACGGAACCTTTCTTCAGGCGGCTTGTCGCCAGTGTGTAGCGGGTGGCGCCGCCGATACCGAGCATCAGCCCCACGCCCTGCATGAAGCTGTAGAGGGGGATGGCCAGGTTGAGGGCGGCAATGCCGCCCACTCCGCAGCCCTGTGAAATGAAAAAGGTGTCGGCCAGTATATATAAGGAGAAGCCGAGCATACCGAGAATGCTCAAAAAGACATAGCCGGAAAAGCGGCGGAGTTCGTCGGTTTTGGTCATGAGATCCTCCTGAAATCGGGTATGGGAGTGACGCAGGGAGATAGACAAAGAAAAAACGCCGGCATCCGTATCTTCAAAGGCCTAACGATACGAATCCAGCGCTCTTACCCGGCGGCAAGCGGGGCAGATGCCCCGTTTCATTTTTTCCATCTTACCATGAAACAGGGGATTTGTCAAGCACTTTCGATGGAATTTACGGGGCGAAGCTGTTTTGGGGAGAATCTTTCAGAAAGAGCGAATAGATCTCTTTTTGCAGCGGGGAGAGCTTTTTGCTGCGGTGAGTGATTAGAAATGACTGCCGTTCAAGACCGGGACCGACGAGTGTGATCTGACGCAGTTTTCCCGCAGCAAGGTGGGGGGGAACCAGTCCCTCGGGTAGGATGGCGATGCCGAGATCCTTTTCGGCGGCGGCAAAAAGCGCCTCATTGCTCACCGATTCAATGGTGGGTGAAACCGAAAGGGAAAGGGTTGCCATGGCACTGTCAAAGAGATCCCGGGAGGCACTGCCCCGCTCCCGGAGAAGCAGGGGGTGCTCGGTCAGCGTGGAGAGCTCCAGCCTGTCCGCCACGGGATAATCGACTCCGGCTACAGCTACCAGCCGGTCCTCGGCAAAGGGATGGGTCGAGAGAACCGGCGAGGTGATTTTTCCCTCCACTACGGCGAGATCCAGCCTACCATCGGCAATTTCATTTTCGATCTCGGCGGTCTTATCGATTTTGACACTGATTTTTGCCTCGGGAAAGGCTTCACGAATCTTCTTCAGAAAGTCTGGGAGATAGGTCTTGCCCAGTGTCAGGGAGGCGCCGATGCGGACGGCGGCAAGACCGTCCGACCGGATGGCCAGCGCTTCGAATTCGCCGAAACTGGCCAGAACTTCCTCGGCTTTAATGAGCAGCTCCTTGCCCGCTTCGGTGATGGAGAGCCGCCGGTGAATCCGCTCGAAGAGGGTGATCTGATAATATTTCTCGATCTCCGCAACGGCAAAGCTTACCGCCGGCTGAGCGGTGTGGAGAATCTCTGCCGCGCGGGTCATACTGCCGCATTGGGCCACAGTGACAAAAATGCGCAGGTGTCGTAAGGTCATGGTGATACCTCGATAAGATTTTCTTATGGACTTTATAAGATTATACTATTTTACACATCCTTTGTCAAGGTGTATAATGGAAACAAATAGATAAGATTCGGACAGGCTGCTGCCTGTGAGGCCGGTGCGGTTTGTGCCGGCACGAAGAAAGGAGCTGTTAAATGCCCATTACCAATTATTCCGAGATAACCCCTTACATCGAAGCGCTGGCGGCGGCATCTCAGCGAAGCTGTAGGATCCAGCCCGAGATGTATCTCGAACACGATGTGAAGAAAGGGCTTCGCGATCTGGACGGAAATGGCGTTGTGGCGGGGCTGACTGAGGTCTCCCGCGTGCAGGCGAAGAAAAAGCTGCCCGACGGCAGCACGGTTCCCTGTGAGGGTGTGCTCTCTTATCGGGGCGTCAATGTGCGGGATATAGTCAAGGGCTTTTTGTCCGAAAATCGCCCCGGCTTTGAGGAGGCCGTCTATCTGCTCCTCTTTTCGAAGCTTCCTACCAGAGAGGAGCTGGCCGGCTTTTCCGCTCTTCTCTCGGACTATCGCTCGCTTCCGCCTTCCTTTGTACGGGACATGATCCTGAAGGCGCCGGGTAAGGATATGATGAATATTCTCTCCCGCAGCGTGCTCGCTCTCTATGCTTATGACGACAATCCCGACGATATCTCCACCGCCAATGTGCTGCGCCAGTGCCTGCAGCTCATCGCTCAGTTCCCCTTGCTGGCGGTATACGGCTATCAGTCCTTCCAGCACTACCACAACGGCAAGAGCCTCTTCATCCATTTTCCCAAGCCTGAGCTTTCAACGGCGGAAAATCTGCTCTATATCCTCCGTGAAAACGGGGCGTATTCGCCGCTGGAGGCGAAGCTTCTTGATCTGGCGCTGGTGCTCCATGCCGAGCATGGCGGCGGCAACAACTCCACCTTTACCACCCGGGTGGTGACCTCTTCGGGAACTGACACCTATTCGGCGGTTTCGGCCGCTCTCGGCTCGCTGAAGGGCCCCCGCCACGGCGGGGCCAATATCAAGGTCATGCGGATGTTTGACGATATGAAGGCCACCATCGACACCCGGGATGAGGGGGCGGTCAGGGACTATCTTGTCCGTCTTCTGAACAAAGAGGCTTTTGACCGGGCCGGTCTGATCTACGGTATGGGTCACGCGGTCTATTCGATTTCCGATCCCCGCGCCGACATTCTGCGGCAGTCTGCCCGGAAGCTGTCGATCGAGAAGGGAATGGAAGAGGAATTTGCCCTGTACGAGCGGGTGGCGGCCATTGCTCCCGAGATCATTGCCGAAAAGCGGAAGATGTACAAAGGCGTCAGCGCCAATGTGGACTTTTATTCCGGTATGGTCTATAAGATGCTGGGTCTGCCCTATGAGCTCTTTACCCCGATCTTTGCCGTCGCGCGGATCGCGGGCTGGAGCGCTCACCGTCTGGAGGAGATCCAGTGCGCCGGCAAGATCATCCGTCCCGCCTACATCTGCGTGAAGGAAGAGAAGCCCTATATTCCCATGAAGGATCGGGTCTGAGCGAAGGGAAAGGGATGCATTCTGTCAAAAAGCTGACATCATACTTTTTTTCATGCGGAAGACCGGCCTTTATGAGCCTGAAATAACAGATTTCTCTGCTGTAAAAAAAGCCGGAGGGTTTCGTTTGAAATTTGTCGGAAAAAACGAAAGATGTCTCTTGACAAAATACGGCCTTCCGTGATAAAATATTTTAGGTAATTCTTTCGGGTTTTCGCGACTGACGGAGAATTGTGGGTTACCACAGGGGAGCGCAAATCTGTCATATATGCCGACCGTCTGGGCGCACTTGTTTCATTTCGGGAATAAGTGCGCCTTTTTCACTTTCGGATGGCTTATGCAGGGCGGCCTTGTCTGAAAAGCGATTGAACGAAAGACCGGATTCCACACCAAGATGGAACGATTTTCAAAATTCACGAAGAAAAGGATGACTGCCATGTTGAAAAAAGTCGGAATCGTAATGGGAAGCGACAGCGATCTGCCGATCATCCGTAAGGCGACCGATACCCTTGCCGCGCTGGAGATTCCCTATGAGGTGCATGTTTATTCCGCTCACAGAACCCCCGAGGAGGCGGGCCGTTTTGCCCGCGAAGCGAGGGAGAAGGGCT
>CAZGQH010000207.1:0-3662 GCA_964527575.1 uncultured Lachnospiraceae bacterium | reverse complement strand
AAGCTTACCGGTCTCGATCTGCGGGAATTCGAGCACGCCATTACCTTCAAGGTGGCGCTGATGGTCAAGAAATACCTCTCCTCCAAGTCGATCAAGTAACATTCATCCGGCAACAGCCCGCGCCTTTCGCGCCGGCTGTTGCCGCCTGTTATCCGGTCGGGATCCTTTTCATATTTCAGAAGGGGAAAACATACAGTTTACCGGTGATTCCGACCGGGATCTCCGATTTTTGAGAGAAAGGTCTGTTCTGGCTTGAAAAAACAAATTTCACTTCGCACAGCACTTCTTCTGATGCTTGCCGCTGTGCTGGTTACCCTTTCGGTGTCCCTTACCGTGGGCTGCGCGATTCGATCAGGGGAGGATACCGACACTTCGGGCGGCCCATCGGATCCCGGCAGCACCTCGGACGCTCTGTTTGATGAAGAAAAGCTGCGGCAGGTCATCGAGCGCTATCTTTCTGCCTCGGTAAACGAGACCGACCGGGACCGCATTACCGACGATCTGCTCAAAGGCTTTATTCTGGGGACGGGAGACGATTACGCCTCCTATATGACGGCAGAGGAGTATGCCGCCTACAACACCTCCTATGAGGCGGATTATGTGGGCATCGGCGTGACGGTAGCCCTGACCTCCGACGGTGAGGCGATCGAGATTGTGGACGTAACTCCCGGTTCTCCGGCTGAAAAGGCCGGTTTTTTGGTGAAAGACCAGTTGGTCGCCGTGAACAGTGTGCCGATCAATGTCCAAAAGCTGGGTGCGGCGGCGTTAGACTTTACCGGATCGCTGGTTCGCGGCGAGGAGGGCACTTCGGTTTCGATTACCCTGCTTCGAGGCGGGGAGCGCTTGACCCTTACGGCGGAGCGCCGTCCGGTGGAGAAGCTGTCGGTTCGCTATTCGCTTCTCGATTACAATGGCGAAAAATGTGCCTATGTGATGATTTCATCCTTTGACTTTGCGACACCGGTGCAGTTCAAGGCGGCGGTGGATGACGCCGAGCGGCAGGGCGCCGATTTCTTTATCTTCGATCTGCGCAACAATCCCGGCGGTCTTTTGTCAAGCGTGGCAACGGTACTCACCTATATTCTGCCGGACAAAACGCTGCTGGCTACCACCGAATACCGGGATTCCAAGAGTGCGGTCTACACCGGCGGCTATATCCGGGACGCTTATTTTGAAAACAACGGCCTTTCCAATAAAGACGCGCAGCTTCTTGTCTCGGATACGGGCACGGTCTCCTATAACAGTGCCTATGCGGCCCACACCATCGAGCGGCCCATGGCGGTGCTGATCAACGGAAGCAGTGCCAGCGCAGCGGAGCTTTTCACCTCCGCTCTCAGAGATTATGAAGCGGCGATTCCGGTGGGTGAAAATTCTTTCGGCAAGGGCTGCATGCAGGTGACCTATCCCTTTTCCGACGGGACGGCTCTGAAGCTGACGGTGGCCTATTATACGCCGCCCTGCGGGGTCAACTACGATGTGACCACCGACGGACCGGTGGGAATTGCCCCGGCGGTTGAGGTGATCTTTACCGAGGCGGAGAGCCGCCGCAGTCTCTATACCCTCGATCATCGCGAGGATCGCCAGTTTGTCGCCGCGTTCAATGCGCTGACAGAGAAGGAACCGCTGCCGGTTCCCGAACCGCTTTCCTGAGTTTGGCTTTTTAACGAAAAATACGATAATTTGTGAAGGAGTATGCCCTATGTCCAATGAGATCAAAGTTACCAACGAAGGCCTTCAGAAACTGAAGGACGAACTGAATTATCTGAAGGATGTCAAGAGAAACGAAGTGGTGGAGGCCATCCGTCTGGCCCTTTCTTACGGCGACCTTTCGGAAAACAGCGAATATGACGAGGCCAAGACCGAGCAGGCCAAGGTAGAGAGCCGGATTCAGGAGTTGGAAGAGCTTCTGAAGAACGTGGTGGTCATCGAAGATCACGAAATCAAGACCGATACGGTGAATATCGGCGCCATTGTGCTGGTTCGCAACGAGACCCTCGGCCGTGAGCTGGAATATACCATCGTGGGCGCTACCGAGGCCAACCCCCTGAAGGGTCGCATCTCCGACCGTTCGCCCATCGGCAAGGCTCTTCTGAACCGCCGCACCGGCGAGACGGTGGAAGTGGAGACCCCTGCGGGTCTTGTGAATTTTACCATCATCAATATCCGGAAGTAAGCCTTCCGGCCGCTTTTGCAGGATAGATCCAAGAAAGGAAGACCTTTGCGAAATAGACGTAAGGGCAATGGAGATGGCAATGGAAAACAACAAGATAGAAAAGAATACGCCCGAGCAGGATTTTTCCGAGCTTGTCCGGGTTCGGCGCGACAAGCTGACCGCCCTGCGGGAGGCAGGGAAGGATCCCTTTGTGATTACCAAATACGAGGTGACGGCCGACAGCGCCTCGGTCAAGGGCGACTATGAGGCCTTTGAAGGCAAGGAGGTGTCTCTGGCCGGCCGGATCATGAGCCGCCGCATCATGGGCAAGGCCTCCTTTGTGGGACTTTCGGATGCTGCCGGAACGATTCAGCTCTATGTCAAGCGGGACGAAGTGGGAGAGGAGGACTATGCCTCCTTCAAGAAGTGGGATATCGGCGATATCATCGGGGTTTCGGGGATTGTATTCAAGACCCAGACCGGCGAGATCTCGATTCACGCAAACGCAATCAAGCTTCTTTCCAAGAGCCTGATCCCGCTGCCCGAGAAATATCACGGGCTGACCAACACCGACCTGCGCTACCGGCAGCGCTATGTGGATCTGATCGTCAATCCGGAGGTTAAGGATACCTTTATCAAGCGCTCACGGATTATCTCCGAGATCCGGAATTTTCTCGAGAGCCGGGGCTTCCTCGAGGTGGAGACGCCCTATCTGCACAATCAGGCGGGAGGCGCCGCCGCGCGGCCCTTTATCACCCACCACAACACCCTTGACATCGATCTCTACCTGCGGATTGCGCTGGAGCTGCATCTGAAGCGGCTGATCGTGGGGGGCTTTGACCGGGTCTATGAGATCGGCCGTGTCTTCCGCAACGAGGGTATGGATACCCGTCACAATCCCGAATTTACTCTTCTCGAGCTCTATCAGGCCTATACCGACTACGAGGGCATGATGGAGCTGACCGAAGACATGTTCCGCTATCTGGCCAAGAAGGTGCTGGGCAGCGCGGTCATTCCCTACGGCGAGTATACCATCGACTTAGAGAGTCCCTTTGCCCGGATGACCATGGCCGAGGCGGTGGAGAAGTATGCCGGTGTGGATTTCACCAAGATCTACGATCTGGAGGAGGCCCGTGCTGTGGCCAAGGCACACCATATTGCTTACGAGAACCGCCACGGCGTGGGGGATATTCTCAACCTCTTCTTCGAAGAGTTCTGCGAGGACAAGCTGATTCAGCCCACCTTCATCACCGGCCATCCGGTGGAGATCTCGCCGCTGGCCAAGAAGAATCCGGGGGATCCCCGCTATACCGAGCGTTTTGAGATCTTCATCCTCGGCAGAGAACACGGCAACGCCTTCTCGGAGCTCAACGATCCCATCGACCAGCGGGAGCGCTTTGAGCATCAGGCGGCCATGAAGGCGCAGGGAGACGACGAAGCCTGCGGCGTGGACGAGGATTACCTCAACGCCATGGAGTACGGTATGCCGCCTACAGGCGGCCTCGGCGTG
>CAZGQH010000206.1:0-3669 GCA_964527575.1 uncultured Lachnospiraceae bacterium | reverse complement strand
GCCCTGATCGAGCACCCAGCGGCCGAAGATGCTTTTGCCGTTCAAAAGGAATTTGCGGTCGGTAAGAGCTACTTCCCGCAGGCCGAAGTAGGAGTCGACCTCATCCACCGTCTTCTCTCCCTCGGTGAGGGTGAGGGAAAGGTCATAGAGACGGCCTTCTCCCGCCTCCCACAGATGGGCCTCGGAGAGGGGAAGCGAGAGGGTGGTGGTCATGCCGAGAGCCGTGGCCGAAGCGCGGCCCACTTCCTTGCCTTCATAGGAGGCAACGGCGGTAATCGTCGTTCCCACGGTATACTTCGAGAGCTTGACCGTCAGGTGGGCGGCCGGGGCAGAGAGGGTGGTCTTGATCTTGACCGCCTCGATGTGTGCTTTTTCCACCGGCTCCATCCAGACGGTCTGCCAGATTCCGGTGGTGCGGGTGTAGGAGCAGCCGCAGGAGTGATATTCCATGCACTGCTTGCCCACCGGTTGATTGAAGCTGCGCACATCGTCTTTCGCCGAGAGAGTGATGCGGTTTCCCTCTTCCTTCAGATAATTGGTGATGTCAAAAGAGAAGGGGGTATAGCCGCCCTTGTGGCTCCCTACGAAACTGCCGTTTACATAGACGGTGGCCAGATAGTCCACCGCGCCGAAGTGGAGAAGAATCCGCTTGCCTTCCCAGGCCTTGGGGATTTCGACCGGCCGGGTGTACCAGACACAGTTCTTGAAATCGGGATTTCCGATGCCCGAAAGGGGGCTTTCCGGACAGAAGGGGACAAGAATTTTCTGATCGAAGGACTCCTTCTTTTCAAAGCCGAGGCTTTCGCCGTTCATGGCGTCGTCGAGGGTAAAGTCCCATTCGCCGTTTAAGTTGAGCCAGTCCTTCCGCACCAGCTGGGGACGGGGATATTCGTTTCTTGGGATGTTCATGATGCTTCCTCCGCATAGAATTTCGTGTTGTAGTGGTGGACGGTTTGCGATACTTCATTTTAACATAAGACTATGAAAAAAGCAATTATTTTTTTACGGCTGTCTCGTTTTTTTTTAATAAAAAGCCCTTGCCGAAAATAAAGAAAGAAAATATGAAAATTTTATATTTTTACTCGATTGCGGCGGCAGGTGCAATATGGTATAATTTTATCAAGATATCCCGAAAATCGGCTGCTTGCAGGCCGAAATCTCAATGTCCGGACGATTTTTTTGTCCGGAGAAATTGGAGTAAATTATGAGAATGAGACCGCCGAGCGTACCGCTCATTACCGTGGACCCCTATTTTTCGGTTTGGTCCGCCGCCAACACCCTGACGAAGAACGAAACGGTTCACTGGACAGGCAAGCCCAATACCATGCGGGGCACCCTCTGCATCGACGGTGCGGAGTATCGCTTCATGGGCACCGGCGAGGCGCCTGCCATGAAACAGACCTATCTGGATGTGACCGCCATGACTACCGAATACCGCTTTGAAGCGGCCGGTATCGAGCTCACTGCACGTTTTACCACACCCCTTTTCATCGACGATTATTACTACCTCACAAGACCGGTCAGCTATCTGAAGCTCACCTGGCGCGCTCTCGACAAGAAGGCTCACACCGTGACCGCCACTTTCGCGGTGTCGGAGGAGATCTGCATGGACTTCCGCGGGCAGGATGCCGTGGATATCGAAATGCTTGAGCAGGACGGCATTCGTTCAGCCAAGATCGGCACGGTCAGCCAGCCTGTCCTTGCCAAGCGGGGCGACGATATCCGGATTGACTGGGGTTATTTCTACCTCTCTACTACCGGTGAATCCGCCAAGGTCGGCGCCTATAACGAAAAGGTTCCTTTCGTCGAGGACCTCCGTCACGGTGATTCCGAGGACATGGCGTTTGTCTTTGCCGAAAACACGTTGGACGCCGATAAGGGCGCTCTCTTCACCTTCGCTTATGACGATGTGGAGAGCATGGTCTACTTCGGCAAGCATCTGAAGACCTACTGGAACAAAAACGGCGAGAAGATCCTGGACGAGATCACCAAGGCTTTTGCCGACTACGATTTCTGCTACATGAAGGGCGTCGCCTTCTCCGAGCGGCTCTTTATCGATGCCACCAAGGCGGGCGGCGAGAAGTATGCCGAGCTTCTGGAGCTGGCCTACCGCCAGGTTTTGGCCGCTCACAAGCTGGTGCTGGACGAGGAGGGCGAGATCCTTTACATCTCGAAGGAGTGCCATTCTAACGGCTGCGCCGCAACGGTGGACGTTTCCTATCCTTCGATTCCCATGTTCCTTCTTTACAATCCCGAGCTGGTGCGCGGTATGATGCGCCCGGTCTTCAAGTATTCCCGTACTCCCGACTGGAAGTTTGACTTTGCTCCCCACGATGTGGGACAGTATCCTCATGTCAACGGCCAGGTCTATGCTGGAAACCGTCTGGAGGGTCAGATGCCGGTGGAGGAGTGCGGCAACATGCTGGTGATGGCGGCTACCGAGGCATTGGCTTCGGGGGATGTTTCTTTTGCCAAGGCCAATCTCGACCTCCTCGAGGCTTGGGTGGTCTACCTGCGTCAGCACGGCCGTGACCCCGAGAATCAGCTCTGCACCGACGACTTCGCCGGCCATCTGGCTCACAACTGCAACCTCTCCCTCAAGGCCATCATGGGTATTGCGGGTCTCGGCATCATCTACCGGATGCTGGGCGAGGAGAAGAAGTTCGACGCCTGCATCGAAGAGGCAAAAGATATGGCCAAGGATTGGGCGATTCGCGCCTCCAACGGCGACGGCAGCTACCGCCTGGCCTTCGACAAAGAGGGCTCCTTCAGCATGAAGTATAACATCGTCTGGGATAAGCTCTTCGGCACCGGCATTATGGATAAGGGCGTGATCGCCTCCGAGTTTGCCAGCTACAGAAGACATACCAACAAGTACGGTCTGCCGCTGGACAACCGCGCAGGCTATACCAAGAGCGACTGGCTGGTCTGGACGGCCACGCTGTCCGCTGACCGGGAGGGCTTTGAAGAGCTGGTGGCCACCCTGTGGGATGCTTACAACTACAGTGGCAGCCGCTGCCCCATGACCGACTGGTACGAGACGGTTTCGGCCCGTCAGGTGGGCTTCCGTCACCGCAGCGTGCAGGGCGGTCTCTTCATCAAGCTTCTCGAAGCCTCCGGCAAGATGAAGCTCGATTGATAAAGAAATTTTTCGGCGCAGGACAGAGCTCTGTCCTGCGCCAATTTTCTTCCGATAATATTCACAGAAAAGAACTTGCATTTTTACGATTGTGTGATACAATAGAAAACAGACAAAAAAGGAAGGCATACGGCCGGTTATCCCCACCGGCTCGGACTGTGATTGATGATTGTAAACGAAAAGCAAAAGACCTCCCTGACGACCCACGATTTTTTTTATGAGCTTCCTCCGGAGCTGATCGCCCAGGAGCCCGCCGAGCCGAGGGATTCCTCCCGCCTGTTGGTGGCGCACCGGGAGAGCGGTCTTTTGGAGCACCGGATTTTCCGGGATATTCTCGAATACCTGAAGCCGGGGGATACGCTGGTGGTCAACGACTCGAAGGTGATTCCCGCCCGGCTCTACGGCGTGAAGGCCGACACCGGCGCCGCCGTCGAGGTGGTGCTGCTTCGCCAGAAGAGTCTGGACGAATGGGAAGCGCTCACCCGGCCGGGCAAAAAGGCCAAGGTGGGAACGAAGCCCTCCTTCGGCGA
>CAZGQH010000205.1:0-3706 GCA_964527575.1 uncultured Lachnospiraceae bacterium | reverse complement strand
TCTCCTGCATGCTGTGATCACTTTTCAGCAGTGATGCGACACCAGAGATCTTCTCCTGCACTTTTTCGGCAGGCTGGTAGACAATACTGGCCTGCTGCTCTGCTTCCTTTGCTCGCAAATCGTCGATTTCGCGGACGATTCTATTCTTATTATCCGAATACTCCTCTATGGTGTCAATCCCTTCCGTATAGGCCAGTTTGGCACGTTCCAGCATCTTTTCAAGCCGGGCAATCATCGGACCGTAGTCGACGGTCTGCGGATCCTCCGGCACCCGGGTATTGTCCCGGACAAAATCCGCCGTCACGGTGACCTGCTCGATGGCGGAGATCACGGCATCCTCCAGCTTCTTGGCGCTGATATAGTGAGATGTGTTGCAGTGGCCGCGGGCGTACTTATGGCACTGGAAGCCGCTGTGGGCGTTAGTGTACACCAGGGTGGCACCGCAGCTGCCGCATTTCACCATGCCGGACAGCCAGTGCTTCATGACATCAGACGGTTTGCCGCCTTTCTTCCAGACGGCCTTCTGATGCTTCAGCTTTTCCGAAACCGCATTGAAGAGGTCGTCAGAAAGAATCGGCGGGAAGTCTCCCTTAGCAATGATGGTCTTCGGGTCATCGTAGATTCGCCGGCCGACGGACTTTCCCTCTGGCGTCCACCGGGTATATCCGATATACATGGGGTTATGGAGGATGTATTCCACGGTCCGGTTCTCAAACTGGTTGCCGCGGTGTGTCCGGACACCGTTTGCATTTAGAGCCTTCGCAATCCCGAGCATGGAATCACCGGAAAGATACCGCTCGAAGATATACTTCACCCAGCGGGCCTCTTCCGGTACAATTACCATCGGTTGGTCCGGTTTCTTCGAGTAACCGAACGGGGCGACGGATTGCACCACGCCTTTCTCTGCGGTATAGGTCATTTTCGCCGTGACCTCCTCCGAGAGACGCACGGAATAGAACTCATCCATCCACTCAATGATTCGCTCGATCAGGCCGCCGAACATGCTGTCTCCGGTCTCCTCAGTGATGGATACAACCTCCACATTGCATTCCTTCCGCAGGAGGGACTTATACAGGATGCTTTCTTCCTGGTTACGGGCAAACCGGGAGAACTTCCACACCAGGATCACCTCAAACGGCGACGGCTTGCCCTTGGCAGCGCCGATCATCTGCTGGAAGGCAGGGCGCTTCTTCGCCTGACGGCCGCTGATGCCGGCATCGGTATAGATGTGTGCCGGATCGATCACCATGTCATGCCGGGCGGCGTAAGCCTTCAGCTCCTTCAGCTGAGAATCTGGACTGTATTCCACCTGATCGTCCGTGGAAACTCTGATATATGCTGCTGCAGTCTTCATTGTACCGGTCCTTTCATAAAAGTTTACGAAAAATGGGCATAAAAATACCCCAAAAACTTGAAAAGTTGGGGCTGCGCATGGTACAATTATCTTTGATTGGAAGGGTTTGTACCACGTGCAGTCCCTTTTATGAAAACGTCTCCTGTTGGCGCAGGGGGCGTTTTTAATTATGCATCTAATCGAATTCAAACATACTGTAGAAAGCATTCTCACTTAAAATCTGCAGGTCTTGTCCAGCTAATATTAATTGCTCTGCCTTCTTCTGCTTATTGCTCTTACCGTCTTTTATAGATTTACAGTAGTCGTTATTACCCAAAATTAAATAATTAGTCTTCTTTGTTACAGAATCACCAAGCAAGCCACCAATATCAGAAACCAATTGCATTGCATCCCTTCTTGACATTTTTTCCAGAGTGCCTGTAAAAACGCACACTTTTCCATAAAGCGGATGGTCTGTAAGATGCGATGCACTATCGGATGTTATTTCGGAGGCCTTAACTCCATGAGAACTATTTTTTTTGATAGAATTTTTAAATTCTTCTACATTTCCATATTTGGTAATCACGTCATCATGTAGCTTAGAAAGAACGAGGTATGTCTGAATAGAATCAGCTTCTGCACGATGAGAGCCGATATCATCCAGATTATAATACAAAACCATATCCTTGAGCTTGCGTCGAGGAAGCTCTGGATGAATACGTCGAGCAATACGTAAAACATCAACGTAATCATTATCAAATTCGACATTCAGGTGCTCTTTTGCAGCATCGTATAAAAAATTGATATCAAAGTTTACGTTATAACCAACCAGAAGAGAATCACCGACGAAATCGAGAAAGAGAGGAAGGACATCTTTGATGGAAGGCTTATCAGCCAACATATCATTAGTGATTCCAGTAAGTTGAGTAATGAAATCAGAAATAGGCTCATCGGGCCTAACCAGCTGCGAAAAGGTATCGGAAAAATGACCATCGACTACATTGATTGCAGATATTTCAATAATTTCATCACAAAAATAGTCAAGACCGGTAGTTTCGATGTCTATAACGCAACAATCCGAAGGAAAATCGATAAGGCTGCGTCCTTTATGACGTTCTGTCACAAGAGAATCTCGGTCAATAGTGATTTTCATATTTTGAAGTAAATATTGTAATAATTCATTCTTATCCATAAAAAAACCTCCACCAAAATTGGCGTACGTTACAGTGAAATATCTAATATTCCCTGGTATGCCAGGTACTCTCTCAAAAATTCCTCATCGACACCTAAATATTCTGCCATATCATATGACTCAGTGTGTCCTTTGGATGCTGCATCAATGATCATATCCACGGACAGCAGCTTATTATAAGCCCACTTCCTTGCACGGAGTTCCTGACGGGCATTATTCATATCTCGCTGGTCCAGGATATCTCCAACGGTAGTCTCGTAGTGGCCGATCTCCTCGGCCAGGATGCACACACGTCGAGACTCAGGCAGCCGATCATTGATCCAGATCACATTATCACAGTAAAGCCCCTCATTTACCATTGGCCGTTCTTCCACACACAGCATTTCTTCGTACTCGGAAAGCAGCGCCTCGTACTTCGTCATAGTACCACCCCCTGATTCGCTGCAAATTATCTCCTTTTGCTTTTTACATACTTCTTAAAGTTCTCGATTTCTTCAAGCTCTTCTTTGGTCCAGTCTTCATTATCGTGATGGGCCGCGATGGTAGATACATCGCAAGAATCTTTCGAAGATAGACTTACGATAAGTCCTTCGCCTAGCTTCTCTGTATCAATTCCGAGCTCACCCGTAATTTTGAGAACATTAACGATATTCGCTTTGAGAATACCACGTTTTAGAATACTATCCAACGTAGTCCATGACATATCAATTTCACTTGCAAATTTGGCAAGACTGCCATACCTATCGATTATCATATCTTTCAATTTAGCTTCCAAAGGTTCCATTTTTGATTACCTCCTGTGAATAGAATATAGCATTAAAATATCGAAAAATCAAGACAATAATAAAAATAATAAAAAAATTTTATCGAAAAATCGTGAATCACTATTGACAGTCACGAAAAATAGTGATATATTCCAGAATATAATCACGAAAATTCGAGAAAAGAGGTGAAAAAATGTTTCCGAATCTAGATGCAGAGTTAGCAAGGGTAAAGATGACGAGAAAAGAGCTCGCAACAAGAATTGGAGTGACGCCAACAACTTTATCATTAAAGTTGAATGGAAAGGCAGACATCTCGCTATCCGAGTGCTTGCATATCAAAAGTGCAATCAAATCCGATAAAAGCATAGATTATCTGTTTTGGACGGCGCCTGAAGAGGCTGGATGAAGAGGGGAGGT
>CAZGQH010000204.1:0-3708 GCA_964527575.1 uncultured Lachnospiraceae bacterium | reverse complement strand
CTGGTCGGCACCACCTTCGCCTGGTTCACCGATTCGGTGAAGAGCGGCAGCAACAAGATCGTGGCCGGCAATCTGGATGTCGAGCTTGCCTACAGCACGAACGGCACCGACTGGTCCGACCTTAAGGAGGACAGCAATGTCTTCAAGGCCGACGCCGGATGGGAGCCCGGCTACACCGAGGTCGTCTACCTGAAGGTGAAGAATGCCGGATCGCTGGCGCTGAAATATCAGCTTGCGGTCAATGTGGCCGACAAGGTGATCGGCGTAAACGAAAAGGGAGAGGAAATCGATCTTTCCCAGTACATCAACTTCGGCGTAGTAGAGGTGGACGCGGCGTTTGCCGCCGATGCGGCCGGCCGCACCGCGGCAAGAGAGGCGGTTGCGGCAGTAGCAGCGCCGGTAGCCGCAGGCTATACCTCGGCGGAAGGAACGCTTGCCGGCGGCACACAGACCGAAAAGCTGATCGCGCTGGTCGTCTATATGCCCGAGGATGTGGGCAACGAGGCAAACTATCGCGGCAATGTGATTCCCTCGGTTTCGCTGGGTATTAGCGTGACGGCCAACCAGGCGGTCTACGAGTCCGACAGCTTCGGCGATGATTACGACCAAGAAGCGCCTGTCATGACCTATTCGGTAACGCCGGAAAATATTCAGGACTATCTGGACGGCAAGTACGGCAGCATTTCCAACGTCAAGCTGGTTCTTGCTCCCGGGGATTACGGAACACTGAACATCGGTGATCCCGGCAAGGATGCGGGCAGCGACACGACCTATACCTGCCCCACAGGGAACAGTCACACCGATATTCCGCTCACCTTCACGGACAGTGCGGAATTTGAAGAACACCTTGCGGGAAGCACCTGGCATGCCCTGACCCGTTATACCCGTACCATCAAAAATCTGACCATTGTCGGTCAGGAAGGAGCCAATGTCGACGGTATACTGATTACTTCCGGACATCGGTACACATCGATCGATCCGTTCCGGCCGACTGCGTCCAGCGGCTATTATCTGACACATGATTTCAGCAATCTCACCTTTAAAAATATCAGTTTTAACGGTAAAGTGGATATCAATACCGCTCACGCCGATACCGTAATCGACGGCGTGACCTTTGAAAACTGCAGCTTTACCACGAACGGTACCGCTGCCGCAAACGGCCAGGCAATCCGTTATTATAATGAAAGCAATAACGGTCAGGTGAGAAATCTCACGGTAAAGGACTGCGTTTTCGAGAACTGCTATCAGGGCGTTTATACCCAGAATATCAGCGGTATTACCGTGACCGACTGCTCTTTCACAAATACCGGACACAACGCCATTGCCATTCAGTCGGGAGTCCATGGGCCGGTCAACCACAAGGCCGTGGTAATTGAAAACAATGTGTTTGCGAATATCCACGACCGGATCATCCGGTTCGGCGATGTGGGTGCGGATACAGAAATCACCATCCGAAACAATATCGCTACCAATTCCGGCGATGAGGGCAAAGAAGTAATCAAAGCAGGCGTGCTGGAAGCCGGCATTACCTACACAATCGGCGGAAACACCTGGGGCGACGGAGCGGTTGTTTACAATCCGGAACTGAAGGATCAATAAACAGCGTTTTCAAAAAGAGCTGCCGCGTTAAGCGGTACTGAAAAAGGACTGCCGCAAGTTCAGACTTATGAACTTGCGGCAGTCTTTTTTATTCAAGAAAACGGTTGTTTCCCTGCCAAAGAGCGGTCAGGCGCTGCATTCTTGCGTCGCGGAAAAAGGCCTGTCTCGCAGCAGCTGGGATTGATCGGGAAGCGAATAAAATCCGGAACTCGAATTAAAAAATTTGTAATAAAATTTATATAAATATATTGACAAAGTCCAGAGCCCGTGCTACAATAAAGAGGATGAATGACGCTTGTCATAACGCATATTCCGAAGATTGGTCTTTCCGCTCGGGGATTGACTGACCGAAGACATAACCCGACAAGCCGATAAAACAAGGAAAATGGGGAATTCTATGGCTAAAAAACTCTACAGTCTCATGCTATCCGAAGAGGTGGTGCGGGCGTTGGATCGGGAGGCGCACCGGCGGGGAACCAACCGCTCGGCTCTGGCCGATCGCTTATTGGCCGAGGCGCTGACGGTACGTACCCAAGCAGTGCGGACACAGGATATTTTGGAAGAAATCCTCTCGCTCTTTTCGGAGGACCTGGGGCTGGTGCCCCAGTTTGTGCCCAACACACCCTCCCTGTCGCTGAAAAGCATGCTGGAATACCGCTACCGCCCGACGGTGCGCTACGAAGTGACGCTCTCTGCCCCCGGCGAGGAAGCAGACGGCTTTCTCACCGTTTTTCTCCGCACCCAGTCGGCGGCGCTCTTGGCCGCAATCGGAGAGTTTTTTACCCTATGGCATGCCTTAGAGGCCGAATGGGGACTTCGCTCTGCCTTTCTTCTTTCGGATGGAAAAATCACGCGCTCCCTCTCATTTTCCGAAAACCCTTTCTTTGAAGGGGCGGACGGGACGCGGTCAGACGAAGCGGGAATCGCCGACGCCATCGCTGCCTATATCCGCATTCTCGACCGCGGGCTGAAGGGCATACTGGCAGGCACACTGGACGAGCGCGGTCTTCGCCGCCTCTACCGGGAGTATCTGGCTTCTTCCCCGCTCACGGTGTAGCGGCGAAGACGGGTAACAAAAAATGACTTCAAACAAACTGCGAAACAAAATTTCATAATTGACAGAACAGGAGGGCTTTTGTGATGGATGCCCAGAAATTTACCAGAAAAACCGCCGAGGCGCTGAACGCCTCTCAACGGATCGCCGAGGAAAACGCCAACAACGCCTTGGCGCCCGAACATATCCTGTCTGCCCTCGTGACGGCGGAGGAGGGGCTGATCCCCTCGCTTCTCTCCAAGATGGGGGTGGAGCTTGCGGCCTTCACTGCCGCTTTGGACGGACTGATCGCCTCACTTCCCAAGGTGGGAGGAAGCAGCGGAGGCGGACAGCTCTATCTCTCCTCCGAGGCCTCCCGTCTGCTTTCGGAGGCCGAAAAGATCGCTTCCCGCTTCCGGGACGATTTTGTATCGGTAGAGCACCTCTTCCTCGCCCTGCTCGGAAATCCGACCAAGGGGCTGAAGGAGCTCTTCCGGCGTTTTAACATCACCGAAGAGGGCTTTCTTTCCGAGCTGAAAAAAGTGAAGAACACCCGGGTCACCGGGGACAGCCCGGAGGACACCTACGATGTCCTTGCCAAATACGGAACCGACCTTGTGGAGCGGGCAAGAAATGCGAAGCTCGATCCGGTGATCGGCCGGGACACGGAAATCCGGGATGTGATCCGCATTCTCTCCCGCAAGACGAAAAACAACCCGGTGCTGATCGGCGAGCCCGGCGTGGGCAAGACCGCCATCGCCGAAGGACTGGCACAGCGGATCCTGCGGGGCGATGTGCCGGACGGCTTAAAGGACAAAACCATCTTCTCCCTCGATATGGGGGCGCTGATCGCCGGCGCCAAATACCGGGGCGAGTTTGAGGAACGGCTGAAAGCCGTGCTGGAAGAGGTGCGCAAGAGCGAGGGGCGGATTCTGCTCTTCGTGGATGAGCTGCACACCATCGTGGGCGCGGGCAAGACCGAAGGCTCCATGGACGCGGGCAACCTGCTGAAACCCATGCTGGCCCGAGGCGAACTGCACCTTATCGGCGCGACCACGCTGGACGAGTACCGCAAG
>CAZGQH010000203.1:0-3757 GCA_964527575.1 uncultured Lachnospiraceae bacterium | reverse complement strand
CCCCAGCGCTTTTCCCGGAAGCTGGCCTGAAGCTCCTTCAGAATCAGATAAAGGCTGTGATAAAGACAGTCCCTGTCGGCGGGGTTTTCCGCCAGCATATAGCCGCATTTCAGAAGAAGCTCCTTAACGAAAACCGTGTCGGCCTGCCCCATACCGTAAAAATTGCGCTGACCGAGCAGGCGGTCGGAGAAGGGGCGGAGAAGCTCACCCGAGCGGTCGAGAGAGAGCACCAGCTCCTCCGGAAAGTGCAGAAAACAGCGCTCGTACTCGCAGCCCGCCTCGATCTCCGCCCGGTGCATTTCCCCCGGCCGCAGAAGCAGAAGACTGTTCGGCGTAAGAGGATACTTGTGCCCCTCCACAAAGAAAAAGCCCTCTCCCTTGAGGAGAAAAAAGATCTCGCAGCAGGCATGGGTGTGGATGCTGAAGAAATTCGGCGAGATATTCCGGCTTTTGTCGTGTTTGTAAATAATCTCCATTTTCTTTTCCGCCCCCTTTGTTCTGTCATCAATTTTACCACAAAAAACAATCTTTCGCAAGAAAATATCGGATAAAACACAGAAGATTATTTCCGCCTTTTTTTAAACCTTAGCAAAAATCCTTCCGCCCTTTCCGGTTTGCGTTCTCCGGCTCCAGGGAAATTCCGGCGATTTTCTCCGGAATTTTTCCCAAATTTGCAGTTTTTCAGGACAAACCCGGCGCTCTGGCAGAGAATTGCGGGATTTTTTTGCAGATCTTTCTTTTTTGCAATGTTATGCTTCGATTTTGTATAGCGGCAAAAGGCGCTTTCCGATAGAATGAAAGAAAGATTCCGGTGCAATTGCACAAACCGACCGGGCAACGTGGCGCATTCCAAAGCGGCAATGCCCAAAGAGTCGGGCTCGGTCACCCGGGCCCATTTACCGAAGCAAATAAGCCCGGACAACCGAGAAGAGACAAGGAGGCACTCATGAAAACGGTAACAACGAAAACAAGACAAGGCCCTCTGCTGCGGGTCTTCAGCCTGCTTCTGGCCGCCCTTCTTCTGATGGGCGTGTTTTCTCCCTTCGCCCTGTTTGCCGAAGGCGACTTCCTTTTGGACGGCACCGGCGACGCCCGGTACGAGCTGGAGGAAGGCGAGCTTGCAGGAGCCGCCGGCACTGCCGACAAAATTCCGGGATACAGCGGAAGCGGCTATGTGACGGGATTTCAAAACGGAGGGGACAGCGTAACCTTCGATGTGAACGTGGCGGAAGGGGGGATTTACGGCCTTTCGCTCCGCTCGGCCCTCTATATGGAAAACCTGGCGCTGGGAAAGTCCGCGACCTTCAGCCATACCCAGCAGCCGGGCAATGTCACCGACGGCAATCCCGAGCGGGGCTCTTACTGGGGCTCCGGCCAACCGGTCACAGCGGAGAATCCGAAATGGGTCTCGCTCGATCTGGGGCAGGTCATACCGGTCCACATGGTGCGCGTCCGGGTGGTCACCGACTGGGGTGCCCGCTGGCAGGAATTTTCGGTGGAGGGAAGCCTCGACAACGAGAACTTCTTCACGCTGAAGGATACCGAGCGCTACCAGTTTACCCCCAAAGGCAAGGGGAATCTTGCCGGTAACTATGTGGATGCGGTCTTTGACCCGGCGGAGGTCCGCTATATCCGCCTTGTCTTTACCGCCATCAGCGATACCACCGGAGCCAACGGCGCTCAGGTGGGCGAATTTGAGGTCTATTCCCCGGTTCGCACCGCCGAGCTTTACCTGGACGGCGATAAAATCGACACCTTTACCCTCGATGTGGATGAGAAAAATATCGTGGATGCCGCCTGGGACGACCGCTTTCCCTCTTTCACGGACAAGGAGATCGGCAGTCTTCTGCTCTCGCCCGGCAAGCACAGCATCTCCCTTTGCTTCGGCGGAAATTTTTCCGGCGATCTGAATCTGGACAGTTTGACCTTCCGCCTTCTGTATGCACTGGACGACGAGGAACTGAACCGGGTCATCGACGCCATCAGCGCGCTGAAGCCCCTCTGGCAGCTGACTTTGCGGGACAGGGACGCGGTGGATGCGGCGATCGAAGCCTACAATGCCCTCACCGATCTGCAGAAGTCGCTTCTCCCCGCCGCCCATCTTGAAAAGCTCAAGGAATCGGCAAGACGCCTGACTCTCATCGGAGAGAGCGCCGCCATCGGCGAGCTTGTCTGCTACGACGCCACCAACGCCGGCGGCTGGAGCGTGGTCACCGGTCTTACGATTGGTAGTATCTCCCACAGCGACCGCACTTTCACCGTGAGTTCGCTCCCTCCCGAGCTGATCGGCTGCGACTGGATCCGTCCCGCCATGGAGTCGAAACGCTGGAATGCCGGCGATACCCTGGTCAGCTTCAAAGTCTTTGCCGACACCCGCCTTTTTGTGGCCTGGGACAGCTCCACCCCCATTCCCGTCTGGCTGACGGCAGAGGGCTTTACCCTGACCGATATGACCCTGTCGGTGGACAACATCGACAAGACCATCTTCCAGCTTTATCAGAAGGAGGTGGAGGAGGGAGAGGAAATCGCCCTCGGTCCCCTGGGGCGGGATAAGGCCACCTATCTTGTGCTGCTGGAGCATTTCACCACCCAGCCCGAGGCCGCACCCCCGGAGGATACCACGGAATACCCGGTTCTCGACCGGATCGTCATAAACGATGAAGAAAACGCCTCTCTCTGGCAGGTCGAAAGCTCCCTGAACACGGGGGATGCCGCCTACAGCGACAAAGACGCCCGCTTTACTGAAATTCCCGCCTTTCTGGAGGGCTGCCGCTGGCTAAAGCCGGCTGCGGCTTCCGGACGCTATGCCGGGGACGCCCTTGTCACCCTTACCGTCAACCGGGACGGCTGGCTCTATCTCGCGGTGCCCGAAGCGGCAGATACCGCCTTCCTTGCCGACTTTGAAGAGACCGTCGCCACCCTGAAAACCGACGAGACCACCTATCGCCTTTACCGGCGCTATGTGGACGCGGGAAGCGAGATCACGCTGCCAGCCCAAAATCAAGAAAGCGACTGCTACATTCCGATTATGAAGACAAATTCGATCAGCGACTCCCCCGACCGGCCGGCCATCAGCCGCTTTATGGCGCCCTTTGACACCGACGGCTGGTATTTTGTCCGGGAAAACCTCGATGTGGACTCCCGCCTCTTCTCCAATGCCGACACCGTCGTCACTTCACTTCCCGAACGTTACCGGGGCTGCGACTACATCGAAACCTACCGGGACGACAAGAAGGCGGTTTATTTCTACGCCGAGCGGGAGATTGAGGTGGCCGTCACCGTGGACAGACGACTCTCCCCCACGCCTTCCTGGCTGATGCTCTGGGAAAAGTGCAGCGAGGGGATCACGGCAAGCGATATGTCCTCTTCAAGTGAGAGAAGCTACGACATCTATACCTACCGCTATTCCGCCGGAACCTTTGTGACGGTTCCCATGCTGGCCGATACCTCTTATGACAACTATATCGTCATTCTGAAGCCGGTGGATGAGGGCAAGACTGTTCCGGAAAATCCCATTCCCGAAAAGGGAGAGGATCAGCCCTATGAGTCTCCCTATTCCTACCATATCAACGAGGTCTTCAACGAAGGCCTCCTGCCCGAAGGCTTTACCCTGACGGGAGGCCGGGTCGATTTTGTGGCAAAGAACGAGGCAAAGCCGATCGACTATGCCTTCCGCCGTCCCTACACCTATAGCTCGGCCACCGGCGAAAATTTCGGCAACGCCACCGACGGGCTGGTGGACACCTATTGGGAGGCG
>CAZGQH010000202.1:0-3769 GCA_964527575.1 uncultured Lachnospiraceae bacterium | reverse complement strand
ACCGGTCGTAGGTGAAGAGCATCTTCTCAAAGTTATCCACAAACTCGGCGTGATAGCGGCCGGCGATCTCGGCAGGCGAGACGCCTTCCTTCTTGGCCCGCTCGGTGATAGGGGTGCCGTGCATATCCGAGCCCGAGACGAAAATCGTCTCATAGCCCTTCATCCGCGAAAAGCGGGCTATCACATCTCCGGGCAGAAGAGCCGCCAGGTGTCCTACGTGTAAAAGATTGTTGGCATACGGCCAGGCATTTCCGATCAGAACTCTTTTTGTCATCACAGTCTCCGCTCACTTGTTATTTTCTGATTATCCTTATTTTTTACCGCTTTTTATAGTTTATCACGACAAATTCCGCTTGTCAAGAGAGAGTATGCGCCTCTTCAAAAAAGCGCCCCCGCTTTTTTGGAAATTTTACTTTTCCTTATAGTAAAGCATGCAGTGGCAGTAGCCCTCAAAATTTTCGTCGGCGATCTGCTCGCGAAACTCCTTGCACATGCACTTCGTGTCTTCGGTCGATTCCATCCGGCAGGGACAGTATCCGCCCCGCTCCTTCAGTCCTTCTTTGACGATCCGGACCACTTCTTCATTCTCGTTGTAGCGAATTTTCATACAGGACTCCTTCCGGCGCCATCCTTTGACTAAAAAACATTCTCCGACGCCATCCAGACATATTTTAGCACATTGCACCGCAAAATGCAAGACTAACCCCCGCCTCTGCCGCATATATTTTGGATGATCCCTTGTCCCCTTCGGGACGCGAAAGACAGGAGCCAGATGAACAGAAGAGACGGAGCCCTCCGATTTGTCAAAAACGTGCTGCTTCTCACGGCCACCTCGCTGGTCATGCGGAGCGTATCGCTTTCCTTCAATTTATATCTGAAAAATAAGCTCGGCAACGACGGCGTCGGGCTCTTTTCGCTCATTATGAGCGTCTTTTCCTTTGCCGTCACCTTCGCCACCAGCGGCATCTCGCTCCTTGCCACACGCCTTGTCTCCGAGGCCCTCGGCCGGGGAAAACCGGCGGAGGCCAAGGTGGCCATGCGAAAATGTGTGGGCTACAGCCTCTTCTTCGGCATCACCGGGGCAATTCTGCTCTTTTCGCTGGCCCACCCCATCGGAGTCGGGCTCCTAAAGGACGAACGCACGGTACTCTCCCTGCGGGCACTGGCAATCAGTCTTCCCTTCATCGCCCTCTCCTCCTCCTTTTCGGGCTATTTTGCCGCCGTCCGCCGGGTGTCGAAAAGCGCCGCCGCCCAGGTGGGAGAGCAGTTTCTGAAAATCAGCCTGACCGTGATGGCCCTCACCTATCTCGCCCCGGACGATTTGGAGACCACCTGCCTCTTTGTGGTGTTGGGGAGCGTTCTCGCCGATTTCTGCTCCTTCCTCTTTTCTCTATGCTTCTTCCTCTTCGATCTGAAAAAGCACAACAAAGCCAAGGCCACCCACCTTCCGGAAAATCTCACCAAAAAACTTCTGGCCATCGGTCTACCCATCGCCTTCTCCTCCTATTTTCGCTCGGCGCTGGTCACCGTCGAGCATCTCTTAATCCCCCGGGGCCTTCTGGCCTTCGGCTTGACCCAGACCGAAGCGCTGGCGGAATACGGCATTTTGGAGGCCATGGCGCTGCCCATGATCATGTTTCCCTACGCCTTTCTCACCCCCTTCTGCAACCTCCTGGTCCCGGAGGTGGCCGAAAAGCGGGCCGCCGAAAAGGAGCGGGAGGTGCGGAAAATCGCAGGCAAGGCCTTAACCTTTGTCGCCATCTTCGGCATCGGAACGGCAGGCATCCTCATTACCCTGTCGGAGAGGATCGGAGCCATTCTCTGCTCCAGCCCCGAGGCGGCGGTCTATATCGCCCTGCTCGCTCCCCTTGTACCGATCATGTACGCCGACACCACGGTGGATTCCTTATTGAAGGGGCTTGACGAACAGCTCTATTCCATGCGGGTCAACATCTTCGATTCGCTGCTCAGCGTGGGTCTGGCGCTGGTCACCGTCCCGCTCCTCGGCATCAAGGGCTATATTCTCAATATCGTGATCTGCGAGCTTGTCAACTTTGCCCTCAGCGCCACCCGCCTGTTTCAAAAGGTGCGCCCTCATTTCCGCCCGTTCCCCACGGTTCTTCCCCCGCTTTTGTCGGCCATACTCTCCTCTGCCCTGCTCCGCGGCATCCTGAAGCGCCATCCCTTTGTGACCGGAAAGGGCGGCCTTTTTGCCGCCATCCTGCTGGCCGCTGCCCTTTACGGCGCAACGCTCTTTCTGCTCCACTGCCTTCTCCGGCTGGCCAAGGGAGGGCTCTTCCGCAAAAATTCGAAGGAAAAAGGAGAAAGCCTGCCCTTTGCGGGATAAACGCTTGCCTCTTCCCGGACAGTCGACGGTGGAGCCGCCTCTGTTCGATTCGGTTTGCCGGTCCACTGCCTCTTCACGCTCTCCTGCTCTTCCTCCCGTCTTCCCCTGCCGGAGCAGGCAGCTGCTTCTCCTACGGAAAGAGGCTGCAAAAGAAGTTTCTCTAAGCGAAAAACCGTCGGTGAAAATCCGCAGGAGAAGAACCAAATTTAAAGTCAAAGCGCCGAATCCCGGTCAGGAGGGATTCGGCGCTTTTCTTCTGTTTTTTCGATAAAAGGCATATTTTTAGTGAAAACGCGCCCCTTTTCCGAGTGGAATTTCGATATTTTGTGAATAATTTAACTTGACAAAGAAAAATTTTCTATGATATAATGCTTAAAGTTTAAGAATAACAGGAGGGTTCTATGAGCAACCGTTTTTTACAATCTGAAAGAACGCGCAAGCTTCTCTATACGGCGCTTCTCACTGCCTTAGTCGTCATTCTGCAATTTGCAGGTGCATGGATTCGTATCGGACCCTTCTCCTGTACGCTGGTTCTCCCCCCCATTGTGATCGGGGCTGCCCTCTGCGGACCGCTCGTCGGCGCCTGGCTGGGAGCGGCTTTCGGTATTACCGTCTTTTTGACCGGGGATGCTGAGCTCTTTCTGGCTATCAATCCAGCCGCCACTATCCTTGTAGTCATGCTTAAGGGCATTGCCGCGGGACTGGTCGCCGGTCTTCTCTATAAAGCCATCTCCCGCCGCGGAAGCCGCCGCAGCAAATATATCGGAACCGTCACCGCCGCCGTCGCCTCCCCCATTGTCAACACCGGTATCTTCCTCATCGGATGCGCCCTCTTTTTCCTCGATGCTGTGGCAGGCTGGGCTGCCGATTCCAATTTCCGGAATACCGTAGCCTATATGTTTCTCGGCCTTGCCGGCGGCAATTTTCTCTTGGAGTTTATCGTCAATCTGATCCTCTGCCCCGCGATTGTTCGTATTCTGGACATCATTGCGAGCAAGAAGGCCAACCGCTGACGCAAAAAACTCGATTGTCACCTCACGCATAAAAGCATACAAAATCCCGGAAAGCGCCGGTCCGCGCTTTCCGGGATTGTTTTTTCCGGCCCGACCATGCAATCGGTAGACAAACTTTGTCTTGCAAGCGGAGAAAGAAAAAGCGGAAATAACTGAGCTTCGTCCTGCAGGCAGAGAAAAAAGGAGCGGAAACAGCAGAGCTTCGTCCTGCAGACGGAGAAAGAAGAAGCGGAAATAACTGAGCCAGCCGCTTCGCTCAAAGCCAGCCCCCTCTCTTTTTCAGACGAAGCCCCCACCTGCTGTTTGGGCGTCAGGTGAGAGCTTCGTCTTTCTTTCGTCTTTCATTTGAACTCATTCAGTCATGACTCGCTGTCGACTGCATCGGGCTTGAGATAGTTCAGCTCGCCGA
>CAZGQH010000201.1:0-3780 GCA_964527575.1 uncultured Lachnospiraceae bacterium | reverse complement strand
GCCTCCGCCGCCAGCACGTTCGGGATCAGGTTGATCGTCTTGATGTTGCAGAAATAGTAGCGGTTGTCCTCCACCGACAGAAGCTTCAGTCGCTTCGAACTGTTGTCCAAGAGATGGTGCGGGCGAATCGTCACCAGAAGATTGGGCGAGGTTCCTTCGGGAAAAGCATGTCCCCGCAGCGCGGTGCCCCGGGTCATATGCCAGTAGAGACAGAATTCGTCCGAATCGACCTTCTCAAGCAGCGAGGCAAATAACGCCTTCAGCTCATCCTCGGAGATGTTCGGAGAAATCTTCAGCATACGGCAGGAATTAAAGAAGCGCGCTATATGCTCATTCAGCGCAAACATCTTGCGGTTGCGGCCGAAAACCACATCATAAACCCCATCTCCATAGTAATTGGAGCGGTCGTTGGCCGGAATGGTCAGCTCCTCAAGGGGAGCAATTTTGCCGTTATAGTATCCGAGATTGATCATATCCTTTTCACAATGCCCTTTCTTGCCGAAAGCGTACCGACACACTTTCTCACTGAATATCATAGAACTATTATATACCCTGACATTCTCTTTTTCAAGGGAAAAATGGGACAATCAAGAAAAAAAGCCTCAAATTTCTTCAAAAGGTTGAAAAAAGGGTGACTTTGTGGTATGATAAAGAATACAGTGAAACCAATATCGGAGGAAAAGATGCGTATTGTCACACTGAATGTGGGCGACGAGCTGCTTATGAAAAAGCCTCACCCCTGCGGAAGCGTATTATTTGATGTGCTGCGGATCGGCTCGGATATCCGGATACGCTGTCGGGGCTGCGGGCACGACGTGACCGTCCCCCGGGAAAAATTAGAAAAAAATATCAAAAAAGTTACACAGACGAAAGGCTCCGGAAATGGATAACCAGACTCCCAACACCAACCCCGCAGAAAACGAAGCCCTGACGCCTCCCACGAAAAAGAGAGGCAAAAAGGAAAAAAAGCCATCGAAGCTCCGTGAAAAATTTGAAAAAAGTGCCCTTGGGCGCGCCTATCAAAAGATGGCTGCTTCCCGCTTCGGACAGGCTCTTTCACGGCATTTTGCCAAATTCGGCTACCTCTACTGTGCCTTTATCATCCCGGCCACCCTCTTTTTCATCGTCTTTGTCATGCAGGGCACCTATCCCTTCGGCAACGGCTCGGTTCTCGTGCTCGACCTGAACGGCCAGTATGTCTACTTCTTTGAAGCCCTCCGCAAGGCCATCTTCGGAGACGCTTCTCTGCTCTACACCTGGTTCGGCTCACTCGGCGGCGAAGCAATCGGCATTTACGCCTACTATCTGGCAAGCCCCCTCTCCTATATCGTGGCGCTCTTCCCCGAAACCGCCATGACCGAAGCGCTTCTGGTTTTGGAGCTTCTCAAGTGCGGGCTCTGTGGCGTGACCATGGCCTATTATCTGCGCAAAACCCGGCCGCTTGCCAATGAAATGATCACCATCCTGATCGCGGTGATGTATGCCCTCTCCGCCTTTGCGGTAGTCATGGCGCACAACACCATGTGGATCGATGCCCTGATCTGGCTGCCGATCATCACCTACGGCATCGAGCGGCTGATCAACTACGGTCATTTCAAGCTCTTTATCATCTCGCTGACCGTAGCGATCTTTTCAAACTTCTATATCGGCTACATGCTCTGCATCTATGTCTTCGTCTACTTCTTCTACTACTATTTCTTCGCATCGAACCGCAAGAGCAGCAGCTATGTCCAGGTAACCGACGGAAACAACAATTTCATCGGCGAGAAAAACCATTTTCTCAAATCCCTCCTCCGCATCGGCGCGGCCTCGATCATTGCCATTCTTATCGCCTGCGCCATCATCCTGCCCACCTATTACTCCCTGACGCTGGGCAAGAGCACCTTCTCAACCACCGACTGGTCCTTCTCTTTTAAGTTCAATCCCTTTGATTTCATCTCCAAGCTCTTTATCGCATCCTACGACTCGGTACGCCGCAGCGGCTTCCCCTTTATCTACTGCGGGATGCTGTCGCTGATCCTCGTTCCGGTCTACTTCATCTCGAAGCGGGTCACCAGGCGGCAGAAGGTGGGGGCGGCACTGATCCTCTCCTTCTTCTTCCTTTCGATGATCATCTCCCCCCTCGACTTAGTCTGGCACGGCTTCCAGGCGCCCAACTGGCTGAACTATCGCTACAGCTTTATGTTCAGCTTCCTCCTTCTGGTGCTGGCCCATCGTGGGCTGGAGCTTCTGCACACCATCCGCTTCAAAAAGACGGTAATCATCGCGTCTGTCTGGGCAGTCCTTGTGCTGATCTGCTCCTTCTTCACCAAGGATATGTTTGATAAGAGCTATCTGCGCCGCGAGATTCTCTTCATCGTCGTTCCGATTCTGCTTCTCGTCATCTATGAAGTTGCGCACTACTATCTCCTTGGACAGCGAAAGAACAAGGCGGCCCGCGCCTCGCTGCTCGTCACGCTGGCAATCATTGTCTGCATGGAGGCTTTCCTCGGTACGCTTTTGAACACCACCTCCCTGAACGAGGATGTGACCTTCTCCCCCAAATATACCCGTGCCGACGGCACCTGGCTGGAGGGCTACGACAACTTCCTCGACAAATACCGTCCGCTGGTCAACGCCATTCAGGACTCGGACAACAGCTTCTACCGCATGGAGAAGGACACTCTTCGGAAATACGACGACAACTTTGCCCTCGCCATGCGGGGCACCACCGGCTCCACCTCCACGCTGAACAAGCGGACCATCGAATTCATGAAGCGGCTGGGGCTCATGTCCAAATCGAATATCAGCCAGTATAAGGGCAGCAGCCCGGTGCTCGACGCCCTCTTGGGAATCAAGTATATCATCTATTCCTCCACCCAGGAAAAGAGCGACTACTATCTTGAACAGTACCCGGTGATGCTGCCGGGCTACGACTCCCCCAGCTATGAGTACAATTACGCAGAGGGCAAGTATCTCTACAGCTACCTCAACGCCTACGCCCTCTCGATGGCCTTTACCTCCTCCGACGCGCTGAAGGACTTCAATATCACCGAGTCCACCTCGCCTTATGTCCTGATGAATCAGCTGGTGACCGCGCTGCTCGGCGAGGATGAGCTTGTTGAGATCTACAAATCGCTCCCCTACCAAATCGAGTATGACAAGGAAAAGGTCAACTACTCGAACTCCTCCTATTCGGAAATCGTCTACGATATCTACGGCGATCCGATTCCCGCGTTGGACGAAAAAGGCAATCCCAAATACGATGCCGAGGGCAACCCGATCTACAAGAAGGTAAGCACGCCTTACCACACCTTTACCAGTGTGAAGAAGGATGGCGGCGATAAAATGGAGCTGATATTCTCCTTCGTCACTCCCGATGACATCGAGCCGGGCACCGAGATCTTTTTCAAATTCCCCACCAAATACGCCCGGGAAGCCACCTGGGTCTTCCATCCCCAGGGCAGAACCGAGATCAAGGGCTCCTGCTACTCCGACAGTGACAAGACCGAATGCGCGCTCTCGCTGGGAACCATGGGCCCGGGTGAGCTGGGTACGCTGGTGGTCACCGTCAAAGGAAACGACGATCCCGACAAGGAAGATGTCTTCTATATCGACCGCTCCGAAGGCAAGGATGCCGGCATCTTCTACTATGTGGACGAAGACCTCTTCCAAGAAAGCATGACCCGCCTCGCCGAAGGCAACATGAAGATCGACGAGTACACCGAGACCTCCCTCAAGGGTACCGTCAATGCCGCCGAGGGCAAAACCACCACGTTCACCTCGATCCCCCACGAAGAG
>CAZGQH010000200.1:0-3798 GCA_964527575.1 uncultured Lachnospiraceae bacterium | reverse complement strand
TCAAGATTGGACCAGGTTGTGGTATTGCCGCAGATGCCGATTGCGCCGATGTCCTGATAATCGTCGCCGTTATTGTCATCGATTGTGAGCTTTGTCCAGCTGCTGGGGCCGCCGCCCTGATTGGCGCCGATCAGTCTTCCGGCACAGTCATTCTCGTTTAACTGAAGCTGGAAGCTCTGTCCGGTAAAACCGAGCGTCATGGCAGGGCTGGTAATCGGTGCACTGCCGCCGGAGCAGGTGATGATTTCGGGAGCGCCGCCGGTCACACCCACAACGCCGCCGGCAAATACTCCGTTCACGCTCGCCGTATTAACACAGCTTTCGATCTTACCGCTCTGCATAGAACCAATTATGCCGCCGGCTGTTGTTTTGGACGAGCCGTTGACGGTTCCGCTATTGGAGCAGGATGTAAGCGTAGCTGCGCCCGTAGAAATGGCAACGATACCGCCGGCGGAAACGGTTGATTCGCCGGTGACAATTGTTCCGCTGTTGGTGCAGTCTGAAACAGTGCTGCCGCTGCCGGTGCTGTAACCGATAATGCCGCCCACATATTTGTCCTTTTCTGCGCCGATTGTGCCGTAGTTATTGCACCCGGAAATAACGGTGTTGGGATTCACATAGGCGGCGATCCCGCCGACTCCTCCGGTGGTACCTGCTGTGCCGCCGTTCACGGCGCCGTAGTTTGCGCTGTTTGTGATCTCGCATCCGCCTGTATTGGTCAGACAGACGATTCCGCCGGCTTTTCCGGTGCTGCTGACATTAACCATGCTGACACAGTTTTCGATCAATCCGCTCTCCATGCGGGCAACGATACCGGCTCCGTTCTCACCGCCGACAGAGCCGCTGACGGTCAGATTTTTAACGACAGCATCCTTGACAGCTCCGAACAGAGCGACATAATCGCCGTCCGGAAGATTCAGGCCGCTGATCGTATTGCCGTTTCCGTCAAATGTTCCGGAAAAATAAATCTTGTCTTCTTTGCTGCCAATCGGCGTCCATGTCCGGTTGTTCAGGTCGATATTCTGATTCAGCGTAATTGTTTTTCCGCTGAAATCGGTGCCGTTCTTTACCAGATTGGAAAGCCCCGCAAGCTCGGCGGGAGAGTTCAGCGTATAGGTCGTCTGCTCTTCTCCGGCATCGGAGAACCAGGCCGTATCAACCTCGCCGTTCCAGACGTTCCGGTCATAATCCGGACCAAAGCTGTCCTTCTCAAAGGAATACTGGGCAACGCTGAGATTAAAGGACAAGTCGCCCAGAGAAAGGCCCTGATACTCGTTGCCCGCGCTCATCTGCATATGTAACGCGATGGTCATCTGGACAGAACCGACCGGTTCGCCGTTCGTCGGCTCGGCCCCTTCGGGAAGCAGCACGCCGTAGGCCATGCCGTCCGGATCGGCCATGAGCGTGGAAAGACTGCCGGCCAAGCGCCAGCCGTTTTCCTCGGTCATATCCGCAAAGGATGCGGTGTCGGCAGGATCGCCCGTGCCCTCGTATACATAGATATCGATGACGTCAGCCAGTTTCTCTCCGTTCGGACTGGAAGTAGCTCCGACGGCTGCGGCATCCAGCCTGAATTTGAAAGCCAGACTGCCGTCATTGACGACCTTGAGGGTCTCCATAACCGTGTAGTTCGGCTCCCACTTGTCATAATCAAAAATTTTGTGATCGGGATTCGTCTTGAGGGAAATGTCTTCGCCATTTTCCCCGCCGCCAACATGAATGAGATCGACTTTCAGATTGCCGGCGACAATCTTGTTGTTGCCGCTGGTCACACTGTCGGTGAACCAGGCGAAGGTCGTGCCGACCAGCATGGCAAGACAGAGAAGCAGCGAGAGGACACTGGCGAGCAGTGTGCGTTTGGTGTTGTTTTTCGCTGTCATTGTGTTTTTCCTCCTTAAAAATTATTTGGGAAACTTCAATATGCTTCCGTCTTTGGGACAACCGGATTCTTCGGAAGGGCATATCTGTTTTCATTATAATCATTTTCGGGGAAAAGACAAGTTGTTTATCAAAAATCACAAATAATTTTATGTAAGTGTATTTAAGAAATGAGGATCGACGGGAAGGGACGGTCGGAAAAAGGAGTGTGTCTCTGCCGCTCTCATTTTCTTTTTTGTTTTAGAAACCGCCAATTTGATGCAGCATGTTCATCGTCCTGGCAGCGAGAGTGCTTTTTCGGCAGAATGACCGATTGAATGCGCAAAAAAAGCGGCTTTTTCTCCTATAAAACCGTATTATTTTTCCTCTTCGGCCTTGACAGTTGACGGGATTCTGTGCTATACTATGTAAAATAAAATTCCTGCAGAAAGGGCGCTTTCAATCCCCCTTCGTTCTGTCGACGGCACGGCCGTCGGCGGCGGAACAAAAATAAAAAACAAGGAGAACCGGCGATGGAGAAGATGATGATTTCGGCGATGACCGCTCATGAGAAACATAAGCTCCTCGCGGACAACGGGGTGCTTTTTTTCGATTCTCCCGAATATGTGGTTTTGCCCGGTTTTTGCGATGTGCATGTGCATTTTCGTGAGCCGGGCTTTTCTTATAAAGAAACGATCCGCACCGGATCGCTTGCGGCGGCGCGGGGAGGCTATACGGCGGTCTGCACCATGCCGAACCTAAAGCCGGTGCCCGACTCGGTGGAGCATATGAAGGAGCAGCTTGCCCTCATCGAGCGGGACGGTCTGATCAGGATCTATCCTTACGCCGCCATTACGGTGAACGAGGCGGGAGAGGAGCTTTCGGACATGGAGGGGCTGGCTCCGCTTGCGGTGGCCTTTTCGGACGACGGCCGGGGAGTGCAGGACGAGGGGATGATGGAGGCGGCCATGCGCCGCGCCAAGGCCCTCGGCAAGATGATTGTGGCGCACTGCGAGGTCAACGCGCTGCTTCACGGCGGCTATATCCACGACGGGGAATATGCCCGTGCTCACGGTCACCGGGGCATCTCCTCCGAGAGCGAGTACCGGCAGATCGAGCGGGATCTTGCTCTTGCCAAAAAAACCGGCTGCGCCTATCATGTCTGCCACATCTCGGCAAAGGAGAGCGTCTCGCTCATCCGCGCGGCCAAGCGGGAAGGGGTGGATGTGACCTGCGAAACCGCTCCCCATTATCTCGTAATGGATGAGGGCGACCTTATGGATGAGGGGCGCTTCAAGATGAATCCCCCTCTGCGGGGAAAGGCGGATCGAGAGGCGCTTGTGGAAGGGCTTCTCGACGGGACGATCGATATGATCGCCACCGACCATGCTCCCCATTCCGCCGAGGAGAAGAGCAGGGGACTGGAAAAAAGCGCCTTCGGTATTGTAGGTCTTGAGACCGCTTTTTCGCTTCTTTACACGAAGCTCGTTAAGCCCGGGATTCTCACCCTCGATCGGCTGGTGGAACTTCTTTCAACCGCGCCCCGCCGGCGGTTTTCGCTGCCCGGTTCGGGTTGCTTGAGCGATTGCCCGAGCAATCGCTCAGACGATTTCTCGGTCTGGCGGCTCGATGAGTCCTTCACCGTCGATCCGGAGGAATTTCTCTCGCTGGGGCGGGCTACGCCCTTTGCCGGGATGATCCTTTCGGGGGTCAATTATCTCACCGTCTGCGGTGGGAAGGTTGTTTATCGCAAATAGTTGTTTATTGTAAATTATAGAAAAGATCATAGATGTATTTCGGGAGGCTAATATGGCAAAGAGAACAGACTTGAAGAAAATTCTCATTATCGGTTCGGGTCCGATCGTTATCGGACAGGCGGCGGAGTTTGACTACGCCGGCACACAGGCTTGTCTTGCCCTCAGAGAAGAGGGATACGAAGTG
>CAZGQH010000199.1:0-3847 GCA_964527575.1 uncultured Lachnospiraceae bacterium | reverse complement strand
AGGCGGAGATTCCCTGCATCAACCGGATGCTGGCCTCCGCCTCCTGCCGGGTCTTTCTCTGCGACGGCACCAAGGTGGGCAAGCTCTCCACCTTCCGGCAGTGTACGCTGGCCGATCTCGATGTGGTGATCAGCGAACGGTCGTTGGAACCCCTTTATAAGGAAGCTTTTCCTCATCTGCGTTTTCTCTGAGAAAATACCTGCCGCACCGATTGCGGTGAAATAAGAACTCAATCTTACAGGAGGATGTCATGGAAAAAAAGAATGAAATTTCGTCAGAGGAGCTTTATCGGGAGCGCTATCGCCCTCAGTATCACATCACCCCGGAGAAAAGCTGGCTGAACGATCCCAACGGTCTCCTCTATGACCGGGGGCGCTACCATGTCTTTTACCAATACGACCCGAACACCAAATTTCCGGGGATCGACAAGTGGTGGGCGCATGTGTCAAGCGAGGATCTTGTGAACTGGCGGCGGGAACCGGTGGCGCTTTCCCCCGACGAATTCGGCTCCATGTGGTCGGGCTCGGCGGTAGTGGATGAGAAAAATACCAGCGGTCTCTTTTCGGACACCCCGGAGAAGCGGGGACTGGTGGCTTTTTATACCGTCACCGCCGCCCGCCAGCAGCAGGCCATGGCCTACAGCAAGGACGGCGGCATCACCTGGATCAAGTACGACGGCGGGCGGCCGGTGATCCCCTATACCGACGATCCCTTTGACAGCGGGGATTTCCGCGATCCCAAGGTCTTCTGGCATGAGGAGAGCGGCCGCTGGATGATGATTGTGGCGGGCGGGCCTGTCCGCTTCTACACCTCTCCCGATCTGATTCATTGGGAGCTTGAGAGCACAAACGGTGACATCCACACCGAATGCCCCGACTTTTTCCCTATGAACATCGACGGCGATCCCGGGCGGAAAAAATGGGTTCTAAGCGGCGGAGGTGTTTGGTACATGCTGGGCGAGTTTGCCCAGGTCGAAGGCCGGTGGCGCTTTATTCCCGACAGCGGGGAGCGGCTGCCCTTCGGCTTTGCCCCCGATATTTACGCTGGGCAGAGCTTTTTCGGTACCGGTGATCACCGGCTGATGCTCTGGTGGATGACCGATGTGGGCTATGCCTGGGATCTTGGTAAGATCACCGATCCCTGGAGCGGGGCGCTTTCGCTGCCTTATGAGCTTACCCTTCGCTCCGGTGAGGAGGGTCTTCGGATCTTTTCGCAGCCTGCGGCCGAGCTTGTCGCCCTGCGGGGTAAAAAAGCGGAGATTTCTCCCTGCCGGATCCTTCCCGGAGCGCCCAATCCCCTGGAAGGCCTGCAGGAGGACTGCTGTGAGATCGAGATCGAGCTGGCGCTGGATCCGGGGGCAGGCTTTACGCTCGATTTTCGAGTCGGGGAGGGGGAGAAGACGAGCTTTTCCTACGATCCCGATAGGAGGGCGCTGGTTCTCGACCGAAGCCTGTCGGGCAGGGCGCCGAATGAACGCTTTCTTTCCGCCTATCCGGTTTCCTTTACGCCGGAGGAGGGAAGGGTATCCTTCCGGCTCTTCCTCGATTGGTCCTCGGTGGAAATCTTTGCGGAAGGGGGCGCTTATCCCTTCACGGCGCTGCTCTTTCCCGACAGAAAATCCTGCGGCATGTCCCTCTCGGCCGTCGGCGGTGGGGTTACGCTGCGTCGGTTTACCCTCTGGCGGCTTCGCTCCTTTTATGGCGATTCCGGGCGGGCGTGAGGGCCGAATCCGGAATCCGGAAAGGGTCAAATAAGTCCGGTGCGGGCGAAAGCGGCCGTATCCGGCTTTTTGCCCGAAATCTTAATGAATATCGGAAAAAAGCTCTTGAAAAAGGCCGCAGGTCTCGTTGATTTCTTTCCTTGTTTTTGCTATAATACCAAAAAGAGTCCCTGTTATCTATCGAACGGAGGTAAAATTCCCTATGAACAAAACACTGCTGCCCGAGAAGACCGAGGAAAAGATCCTCTTTTCTTCCTCCTTTGACGGCGATTTTATGAAGTCCTGCGACAGCCCCATCAAGCTGTCGGTGGTGGACGGTCCGGAGAATACCTGGATCGGCCCGTCTCATACCGGTATTTCGGGCGCCCATGTCCTTATGGCCGAGGGGCACGCTTCGGTGAAAAAGGCGGCGCTGCCCCTCTTTGAAGGCCTGTCCCTGCCGGTGAGCGAGGATACGGTTTTCACCTATCACATTTTCCCCGCCTTTACCGGAGAGCACTACGACTACACCTATTGCCGGATGTACTTTGCCCTCGGTCTCTATTTTACCGACGGCACGAGAGCTGCTCTCACCGATCAGAACGGAAACGCCCTCGACCCGATTGCGCAGGGCAAGAGCCGTACCCTCTACAGCCACCAGTGGAACCAGCTCTACGCCTCGGTGGGCGCTTATGCCGGCAAAACGGTAGAAAAGATCGTCCTTGAGTACGAGATGCCCGATGGCGAGCGGGAGTTTGTCACCTATTTTGACGATATCTCGCTGGTCGATAAGAAGCCCGACAAGAAGACCCGCCTCTGCCACTATGCCACGATCTTCCGCGGTACCAACGACACCGGCGCCTTCTCTCACGGTCTGACCACCCCCGCCGTGACGATCCCGCAGGGCTTCTCCATGTACGCCCCCTGCACCAATCCCGAGACCAGCAAGCACTACGACTGGCTGAGCGACAACCTGCTCTGCATGACGGTCTCCCACGAGCCCTCCATCTGGATCGGCGACCGGGGTACCTGGCAGTTCATGGTCAACACCTCGAAGGACGCTTCGGATGAGGCGCTTGCCACCAAAGGACTTCGCAACAAGTTCAGCCATAAGAACGAGTGCGGCTATCCCCATTATTATGCGGTGCGCTTTGACGAGGACGGCGTGGACGCCGCCGACTCCTCCCTCGAGATGACCCCCACCTGCCACGGTGCGGCGGTCCGCTTCCGTTACGGCAGAACGGCGAAGAATCACAGTGTCATCCTCGACAACCAGATCGGCGACTCGACCGTGACCTTCGGCGCCGACGGCAGCTTTGTGGCCTTTTCCGATCATCGGAGCAACGGCTCCGGACGCCTCTATGTCTACGGTAAGTTTGACAAAAAGCCGGTGGCTACGGCGGTGCGCGGCCGCTCGGCCATTGCGGTCTTCGACGCCGACGAGGTGAACCTGAAGTTCGCCACCTCTTACATCGATTACGCCCAGGCGGAGCACAACTATGCCCTCGAGCTTGCCGGCAAGGATTTCGAACGAGTCTGCGGCGAGGCTGCGGACGCCTGGGACGAGATCTTCTCTCATATCACCGACATCAAGGGAGCCAGAGAGGAGCAGGTGGAGAATATCTACTCCGGCCTCTACTATCTCTACAAGTATCCGAACCTCATGTCCGAGAATATCGGAAGTAACGAAGCGCCCGAATATGTCTATCGCAGCCCCTACACCGCCAAGGTGGAAAAGGGCGTGATCTATATCAACAACGGCTTCTGGGATACCTACCGGACGGCCTGGGCGGGCTACAGCCTCTTTACCCCCGAAAAGATGCCGGCGCTGCTCGATGGCTTTGTCCGCCACTACAACGATCAGGGCTGGATTCCCCGTTGGTCGGCGCCGGGCGGCGTGAACTGCATGGTGGGCACCTCCAGCGATGTGATCTTTGCCGACGCACTGGTCAAGGGCTTTGAATTTGACATCGAGAACGCCTACCGCTCGGCCATCAAGGACGGCGCGGTCTATCCCGCCGATCCCCGCAACGGCGGACGCACCAAGATGGAGCGCTCGGTCTTCCTCGGTTACACGCCCGGCTCCGGCGAGGATTTCTCCTGGTCGATCGAGGGCTATATCAACGACTACGGCATCTCTCAGATGGC
>CAZGQH010000198.1:0-3857 GCA_964527575.1 uncultured Lachnospiraceae bacterium | reverse complement strand
GTCAGCCTTGGAAGCGCCTTCCTTGATGGTCTTGGGAGCGCCTTCCACAACGTCCTTCGCATCCTTCAGGCCGAGACCGGTGATCTCGCGAACGACCTTGATAACGGCAACCTTCTTCGCAGCATCGAAGCCGGTGAGAACCACGTCAAACTCGGTCTTCTCCTCAACGGGAGCAGCAGCGGCAGCAGGGCCGGCAGCAACGGCAACAGGAGCAGCCGAAACACCGAACTCCTCTTCGAGCATCTTAACAAGGTCAGCCATCTCAAGAATGGTGAGGGTCTTGATTTCTTCAAAAATGTTGGTAATCTTTTCGCTAGCCATTTTCATGTACCTCCAAATAGTATTTCAGATTCTGATGGATTCCGGAATTTCCGGTTTACTCCGCGGCAGCTTCCGCGGGTGCGGCTTCCGAGGAAGCCTCGGCAGTCTCGGCGACGGCTTCGCCCGACTTGTCGATAATCGCCTGAAGGGCGTAGGCAAGTCCGTAGAGCGAGCTCATCATGCTGCCCATAATCTTGCAGACGAGAACCGGCTTCGCAGGCGTGGCGGCCAGAGCCTCCACCTTTGCGGTATCGATGATCTCTCCGTCGATAAAGCCGCCCTTGATGTTGTAGGTCTCGATCTTATCGGCATACTCCTTGACGATCTTCGCGGGAGCGATGGGGTCGTCGGCGGTGTAAGCGATGGCGGTCATTCCCTCAAACATGGGCTTCATATCGCCGTAACCGGCAAGCTCACAAGCTCTTGCCATGGCAGAATTCTTGTAGACCTTATACTCGACATTGGCCTGTCTGAGTGCAACACGCAGCTTGGTGTCATCTTCGGTATTGATGCCCTGATAGTTGACAACCACAGCGGAAACGGCGCTCTTCAGCTTGTCGGCGAGTTCGGCCACAACAACTTTCTTCTGTTCGAGAATCTTTGCGCTCGGCATGGTTTCACCTCCTGTTAAACTTTGAAAACAAAAAACTTTCCTTCTTGTTCTCTCGCACTGCCAAAGAACAGGAAGGAAAGTCAAAACGCCCGGATGGGCATAATCCTCTGAAATTCACAACCTCGGCAGGAAAGCTTTCGCTTTTCGGGTAACCTGCTGTCTTTGGCTTACCGAGTTATTATAGCACATTTTTCGGATTTGTCAAGGACTTTTCTCAAAGTTTTTTCTTTTTTCGTAAGAAAAAGGAAAGCGCCAGCTGAAGGGAGAAAAGAAGCGCCAGCGAGAGCAAAAGCATCAGCAGGGCTGCCAGTGAGAAAGCGGCGTCCGCCGCGGTGAAGAAGAGAAGCGCGGTAAGGAGAAGCGTTGCCAGAACCATCCCTGCGCCCGGAAAAAGCGTCCGTCGCCGTGCCCCCTCCTGCTTGACCCGGGGGCGGCAGAAGAGAAGAGTCGTGAGCGAAAAGAGAAGCAGGGCGATGGTAACAAAGAGCTCCGCCGAAGCGTCGAAAAGGCGGTGGGAAAGAAGGGCGGGCAAAAGAATCGCCGCCGCCGACAAAAAGCCGAGAATGAGCGAAGGCCCAAGCTGAGAAACCAGCTGTCCTTCCCCTTCCCTACGGGAGAGCTGCCGGTTATCCGGCAGGCGGAGCGCCATCACCATGACGGCGACAAGATCATAGCCCAGCCCCATTAACACCAAGAAGACCGGCGTTACAAAGGAGATTCCCGAAAAGAGGCTGGCCGCCGTCAGAAGCCCCTTGGCCGCGTTGACGGTAAAGAGGTAGCGCATGAGGGCATTCATATTGCAGTACACTGCCTTTGCCCGCAGAAGCGAATCGGTCAGGGAGCAAAAACCGCCCCGTCCCCGCCCGGTTCCGGGGGCGACAACCAGATCCGCCGCGCCCCGCAGGGCGTCGCAGGCCGTATCAGCAAGAAGACGGCGCTCTTTTCCGGCGGACATTCCCTTCGAGGATGCTCTCTTCCGGCCGGCCGACACCTCCACCATGGCGCCGCCTGCCACCACCGAGCCGCAGGTGGCCGCTACATCGGCCTTCTTTAGGAGAGGAATCTCGGCAAGCTCCCGGCCGGTGTAGACAACATGCTCCCCCTTCTTCTGCAGTGTCTCGATCAGCGCCAGCCGCTCCGGCAGAGTGGGGGTCATAAGGGCAGACCGCGGCGGCAGCTCGCCTACGGGATCGGTCAGAACGGTAAAGCCGAGGGATGCGGCCAAAGAGAGCTCCTCCGGCCGGTCGCAGAAGAGCGTGATGCCCACCCGGGCCTCCCCAGCGGCAGCCAGACAAGCCGAAAGCTCCTTCTGAAGCGCCGTTTCAAAGACGAAAAAGCCCTCCAGAACCAGCCGCTCCGGCAGAATGGCAAAGAGTTCCTGCTCGGAATCGAAGGGGGCTCTTCGCAGGACAGTCCGGTCGATCACCCCGATGGCCACCGCCCAGTATTCCACCAGGTTGTCCGAGGGATAGGACAGCGCCTCGGCCCGGGCAGGGTTCAGGCGCTCCAGCCGCCCCTCCGCCAGCGCGTGGCTGCAGTGGGAGAGAATCCTCTCCCGGCTGCCTGCCAGCAGGACGAAATAATCCTCTCCCCGCTGCAAAAAGCCATAGGATATTCCCTCAGTCGTCCGACCGCCTGCCAACAGACGGTCCCTCTCCTCCTTTTTATCGGTAAGAAGTCCGCAGCGGGACATCGCTTCGTACAAAAGAAATTTCTTATCGTCCGATTCCTGCCGTCCCGCGGCGATCTGCCCCGCGCGAAAGGCAAAACCGCCGGTTTCGCCGCAGGCAAGCGCACCGTTCCGCAGCACCTGCCGTCCCCAGAGGGGAAGCTCCCCTTCGGCCGGCAGCGTCTTCCCAAAGGGATCGATCAGCGCCGAAAGGGTCGAAGCCGTGGGAACCGTCAGCAGCGAAAAGGGGAGAAGAAGCCGATCCGACTTGGCGATGCGGTCAAGTCCCCCTAAGCGCTTGATCAGCGTGCCCTCGGCAAGACGGCTGTTCTTTCGGATGCGAAGCCCCTCCCGGGAATAGGAGAGGGCGCCGAAGACCGCGTTGCCCAGCGCAATATAGGCGAAGACCGCATAAAACTCCGACAGGGCGGAGGCGGCAAAGGCGCATCCGAGAAGCCAGCTGTCGATGAAATCGAGGGGAGTGAAGGGCAGAAAGCCCACCACCGCCGACAGAAAGAGAAGCCCCAGCAGAATGCCGGAGAAGATACCGGAAAGCTTTTTGAGAAGCAGCACCAGCGGGGTCTTTTCAAAGTCCTCCTCCAGTATCTTTTCCTTGGTTTTGGAGAGATAGGTCGCCCCGCCGATCTCACAGACCAGCGCCCGGCAGGAGCCCTCCTCCACCGCGGAGCCCGCCCAGAGCATGTTGGGTGCTTCCTGCGGATTCTTCCCGCCAAAGACGGCGGGATCCTTTTCGGCAAGCCCCCGGCGGGTAATGCCGCTCTCCCGCACCACAAGCCGGTCGGCGGTAATCAAAAGACAGTCGGCGGGGATACGATCGCCCCGGGAAAGAAGGATCACATCTCCCTGCACCAGATTGTCCGAGGAGGTGACAAAGAGCTTTCCCTCGCGGATCAGCTTGACCGCAGGCTCAGAAGCCTCCTCCACGCCGTCCGCCACTCGCCTTGCCCGGAGAAAGGCAAAAAGCAGGAAGAGAAGGTGAAAAAGGAGGGTAAAGAGCAGAACATAGCCCGTCGAACGGCGCCCCACCAAAAAGGCAGCCACCCCCGAGATCAGAAGCAGCGGGGGCATGAAGGAGAGAAGAATGGGACGGCAGAAATCAAAGGTGGTCTTCTTTCTCCGGGGAAAAAGAATATTTTTCCCTCCTTGCCCCGGAGGGCAGCCTCCTTCTGGGAGAGGCCGGTATAAAGATCGCTCCCGGTGAGGCGGGACGCCTCTTCGGGGGTTTTGGTATGC
>CAZGQH010000197.1:0-3887 GCA_964527575.1 uncultured Lachnospiraceae bacterium | reverse complement strand
ATGCCGTCAAAGGTGGAGGTGCCCCGGCCGATCTCGTCGTAGATGATGAGACTTTTCGGGGTGGCATTCTTTAGAATATAGGCCACCTCGTTCATTTCCAGCATGAAGGTGGACTGCCCGCTGGCCAAATCGTCGGAGGCTCCCACCCGGGTGAAGAGCTTGTCGATGACGCCGATCCGCGCCTCGGCGGCGGGGACAAAGGAGCCCGCCTGGGCCATGATGCAGATCAGGGCGATCTGCCGCATATAGGTGGATTTGCCCGCCATATTCGGGCCGGTCAGAAGGATCAGCCGGTTGTAGTCCCGGTCGAGATAGGCGTCGTTGGGGACAAAGCCGCTCTCGGTGCAGTATTCCTCCACCACCGGGTGGCGCCCTTCTTTGATTTCAATGACATCGCCGATGTCCACCTCGGGACGGGTGTAGCCGTTTTTCACCGCCACCTCCGCAAGGGCGCGGTAGACATCGAGTTTTGCGATAGTGTCGGCGGCTTTCTGGATCCGGCGGACATTTTCGGAGATCTTGGCGCATACCCGCTTGAAGATCTCGTATTCGAGGGCGTGGCTCTTGTCCGAAGCGCCGAGGATGGTGCTTTCCAGTTCCTTCAGCTCGGGGGTGATATAGCGCTCCCCGCCGGTCAGGGTCTGCTTTCTTATGTAATCGGCGGGTACCTCCGAGAGGTTCGACTTGGAGACCTCGATATAATAGCCGAAGACCCGGTTGAAGCCGATCTTCATGTTCTTGATGCCGGTGGCCTCCCGCTCTCTCTTTTCGATCTCGTCGAGATACCCTTTCGAGTTGTTCATGATCGAACGCAGCCGGTCGAGCTCTTCGTTGACTCCCTCCTTGATGAAGCCCCCTTCCCGCACCGAGAAGGGCGGATCCTCCACAATCGTCTTGTCGATCACCTCATAGAGGTCGGAGAGGGTGTCAAGCTCCTTGCAGGAGAGAAGCTCCCGGGAGGTGCAGTCTTTGAGGGCTTCCTTTAAGTCGGGCAGGATAGAAAGGGTGTTCGACAGCGCCCGCAGCTCCTTGCCGCCTGCGCTGCCGTAGAGGATCCGGGTCATGATCCGCTCGAGGTCGAGGGCGGGCCTGAAGAGCTCGCCCACCTTCTCCCGCAGAAGAAAATTATCGTAAAATTCGGCCACGGCCTCCTGCCGCAGAAGAATGGCGGAGGGGTTCTTTAAGGGAAGCTCCAGCCACTTCCGAAGCAGCCGGGCACCCAGGGCGGTTTTCGTCTTATCCAGCACCCAGAGCAGGGTGCCCTTTTTCTCGCCGGTGCGCATGGCCTCGGCGATCTCTAAATTCCGGCGGGAGTTGTGGTCGATCTCCAGAAATTCGCCGGTCTCGTAAAAGAGCGGGCGTTTTAAGTAGGAAAGGTCGGTCTTCTGGGTCTCGGCGATGTAGGAGACCAGCGCCCCCAGCGCTCCGGTGACATCGGCCCGCTCGCTTCCTCCGGGCAGGGAGAGCTCGGAGGGAGTGAGCGAGAGGGTCTTGGTAAGAAGCTTTGCCGCCTCGGCAGGGTCGAAGCGCTCGGACTCAAGGATGCTGACCGAGGCGGAGAGCTTTTCTTTCAGATAGTCGGCCAAGAGTGAGCCGGGGGAAGCCGGAGAGCTCAGCAGAACCTCCCGGGGGGAATAGACCGAAAGCTCGTTGATCAGGGCGTTTTCCTCGGCGGGAAGGGCAGTGGCCCGCAGCTCGCCGGTGGAGATATCGGCCAGAGCCAGTCCTGTTCCATCCTCCGAGAAAAAGAGGGCGGCGATATAGTTGTTCTTTCCCTCGGGCAGCTGCTTCGAGTCGGTGACGGTGCCGGGGGTGACGATCCGCACCACATCCCGGGCCACGAGGCCCTTGGCGGTGGCGGGATCCTCGGTTTGCTCGCAGATCACGACCTTATAGCCCCGCTCCACTAATTTGCCGATATAGACATCGGCGGAGTGGTAGGGCACCCCGCACATGGGGGCCTTTTCGTCCTCGCCGCACTGCTTGCCGGTGAGCACCAGCTCCAGTTCCTTGGAGACGATCTTGGCGTCGTCGTAGAACATTTCGTAGAAGTCGCCCAGCCGGAAGAAGAGGATGGCGTCCTCGTGGCGGCTTTTTACGTCCAGATATTGCTTCATCATGGGGGAGAGAGCCATGGCGAAAACTCCTTTTTCTTGTGCTTACATCCTGCCGTCGGACGGCTCAGTGGCAGCCGCCGCAGGTGGAGCAGTCGTGGGTGCAGCCCTCGGCGGGAATGCCGGTGATCTGTTCGGAGATCTTCTGCATGATCTTGTTCAGTTCCTCGTTGAGGGCGTTCTGGGCCGCTTCCAGCTCGATATAGAGCTCGTGCTTCGTGATGAACTCGAAGAGTTCGTCGATGCGGGTGTCGATGCGCTTGACCAGTTCGTTGTCGATCTCTTCCTTGTTGGCCTCTTGCTCCAGAATCATGCGCTGTACATTATATTCGCTGAAGGAGGTTTTCAGTTCTACCGAGCTGTTGTAGGCGTCCCGGGCTTTGAGAAAGCGCTGTGCGACCTCCTCCCCCTTGACTCGCTGTCCCAGCATGATTGCCATTTCCATGATATCCATCGTTTATATTCTCTCTTTCATTTGATTTGTGTCTGTCGCAGGGGTGGGTTCTTGCGGCGGTTATTGCGTCGCCTCTTCGGGCAGAAGGCTGCCGTAGAGAGCGTGGGGTTCTCCCCGTTCAATTTTGATTTTAGCAAGGCGGCCGATTAAGCGGTCCTCTCCGGTGAAGTGCACCAGCCGGTTGGATTCGGTGCGGCCGGTGAGCTTTGTGGGGTCGGTCTTGCTCCGTCCCTCCACAAGAACGGTCTCTATCCGGCCGGCAAAGGCGGCACTCTTCTTCCTGGCGATCCCGTCCTGGGTGGCCAGCAGCCGCTCGAAACGGGCGCTCTTGACCGCCTCGTCGATCTGGTCGGGGGCCACGGCCGCTTTCGTTCCCTTCCGCTTGGAATAGAGGAAGGAGTAAATGTTGTCGTATTCCACCTCGCGAAGGAGCGAGAGGGTGTCCTCGAAGTCTTCCTCACTCTCGCCGGGAAAGCCCACAATGATGTCGGTGGAGAGCGAGATCTCCGGCATTTTCTCCCGCATATAGCGCACCAAGGAGAGATAATGTTCTCTCGTATAGTGCCGGTTCATGGCGGAAAGAATTCGGTCGCTGCCCGACTGAAGGGGGAGGTGAAAGGCTTTGGCAATTTTGGGTGAGGCGGCCATGATGTCGATCAGCTTATGGGAGGCGTCCTTCGGGTGGCTGGTCATGAAGCGGATGAGAAAGTCCCCTTCCACTGCCGCCAGTTCCTTCAGAAGATCGGCAAAGTCGTAATCCTCGTAAAGGTCCTTGCCGTAGGAGTTGACATTCTGACCGAGGAGGGTGATCTCCCGGTAGCCCGCCGCGGCAAGGGCGGTCACTTCGGAAAGAATTTCCTCCTTACGGCGGCTGCGCTCACGTCCTCTCACATAGGGCACCACGCAGTAGGTGCAGAAGTTGTTGCAGCCGTACATGATCGAAACCCAGGCCTTGAAGTTTGAGGCGCGGGCAATCGGCAGCCCTTCGGGAATGTTCCCCTCCTCCCCGGCGTCGAGGTAGAAGGAGCGCTTGCGGGTGAGCAGGCATTCGAAGAGCAGCTCGGGAAAGGTGTAGAGCCGGGTGGTGCCGAAGACCAGATCCACATAGGGATAGCTTTTTTTGATATTCTCCTTCCGGTGCTCCTGGGAGACCATGCAGCCGCAGAGGGCGATGATAAGCGATTTTTTCTTTTCCTTCAGGTGTTTGAACTGGCCGGTGATCGAAAGTGCCTTCAGTTCGGCATGCTCCCTGACCGCGCAGGTGTTGACCACGATCAGGTCGGCTTCCTCCGCGCTGTCGGTAAGAGTATACCCCATTT
>CAZGQH010000196.1:0-3906 GCA_964527575.1 uncultured Lachnospiraceae bacterium | reverse complement strand
CCTGACCGCCCAGATCGAAAAGAAGGGCTTTTCGATCGTCGAGGTTCTCTCCACCTGCCCCACCAACTGGGGACTCGCCCCTACCGAGGCGCTGGCTTGGCTCCGTGAAAATATGATGCCGGTCTATCCTCTCGGCGTTTATAAAGACAAGACCAAGGAGGAAGCCGGACAATGACAACCAAAATTCTTATCGCAGGCTTCGGCGGACAGGGCGTGCTCTTCGCCGGCAAGCAGATTGCCAAAATGGGTATGGACAAGGACATGAAGGTATCCTGGCTGCCCTCCTACGGTCCCGAAATGCGGGGCGGTACGGCCAATTGCAGCGTTATCGTTTCGGATGACGAGGAGATCGGCTCTCCCATCGTCAACCTGCCCGACATCCTCTTCTCTTTTAATATCCAGTCCTTCGACAAGTTCGAAAAGACGATCCGCCCGGGCGGCCTGCTCTTTGCCGACTCTACCCTGATTTCCAAGAAGAGCGAGCGTACCGACATCAAGGCCTACTATATTCCCGCTACCGAGCTTGCCTCTCAGAACGATCTGCAGGGCGGCGCCAATGTGATTATGCTGGGCAAATTTGTCGCGGAGAGCGGTCTTTTTGACCCGGAGGAGTTTATCGAGCACATGGTATCCTCCATCCCTCCCACAAAGGCAAAACTGATTGAAAACAACAAAAAGGCCTTTGCTCTGGGATATAACTATAAGGGTTAAGCTTACATCTCTTAAGCCGCATTTCCACTTGTGGGAAATGCGGCTTTTTTCTTCCATTGGGTTGGTTCAGGCAAATCCGGCAAGAAAAGGCAATAAAGACAAGCCAATCTTCATTCAGTTCTCCCATTGACTTCCGATTAAAAAAATGCTATCATGAGGCGACAAATCGCCGAAAACGGTGTTGAAGATTTGATCTTTTTTCTGTGAGGCTTTTTATCATGGCAACCCTGCTTCTCATCGTCATTTATATGGCTTTTATCGGTCTCGGCATCCCCGACTCTCTCTTCGGAACTGCCTGGCCGGCTATCTATCTGGAATTTTCGCTTCCCTTTTCTTATGGCAGCTTTGTTACCTTCGCCATATCCTGCGGAACCGTGCTCTCCAGTCTTGTCAGTGCCCGCTTTATCAATCGCTTTGGAACGGCACTGGTTACAGCGATCAGCACCGCTTTGACCGCCCTCGCGCTCCTCGGTTTTTCTCTGTCTGGCGGTATTTTCTTTTTCTGCCTCCTTGCGATCCCCCTCGGACTGGGCGCCGGTGCGGTAGATGCAGCACTGAACAACTATGTTGCACTGCACTATAGCGCGTCTCATATGAGCTTTCTCCACTGCTTTTACGGGGTCGGTGTCACGATCAGTCCCTATCTCATGTCGCTTGCCCTTTCGGATAATAACAACTGGAGGAACGGTTACCGTTTGGCCTTTTTCTTACAGATTACCATTACTCTGGTCACCTTTTTATCCCTTCCTCTTTGGAAAAGGGTGCGGCATAAGGGAAAAGAGCGGGAGGAGACTGTTACGCCCCGTACCTTGACTATGCGGGAACTTTTCGGCATGCGGGATGTGCGGTTTGTCTGGCTTGCTTTTATCAGCTCTTGTGGGCTGGAATGGCTCTGCGGAAGTTGGTGCAGTACCTTTTTGGTGGAATCGAAGGGGATGTCTCCCGACCGGGCGGCACTGATGGTGACCTTTTATTATCTCGGCATGTCGCTCGGGCGCTTTCTGTCCGGCGTTCTGGCAAATAAGCTTTCCAGCTGGCGTATCATTCATCTTGGTCAAGGAATTTTAGCAGTGGCTCTGATCGTCTTCGCTCTCCCGCTACCTACTCCGGTAATTACCATATCCCTCTTCCTTATCGGCTTCGGAAACGGCCCGATCTATCCCAATCTGACTCACCTCACCCCCATTCATTTCGGAAGGGATATCTCTCAATCGGTGATGGGATCTCAAATGGCCGCTGCTTACGTCGGCGTTATGCTCACTCCTCCGCTGTTTGCTTTTGTGGCACAACGGGTTGGCTCCTTCATTCTTCCCTACTTTCTCCTTGGGTTCTTTGTTCTTCTGGCTATTGCCACTCTCTTTCTCTTTCGCTCGGCACAGAAGAAAAAACAGACATAATCGGATAAAAAACGCCCGAACCTTTACGATCGGGCGTTTTTGTATATGTTTTATTTTTCGGAAGAAAGACCGCAGGAGGTGCGGCAGGTCTCGTCAAACTCTCCCTGCTTGATACTCTCGTAAAGGCGGTAGCCCCCTGCAAAATTATAGCAGTCAAAGCCCTGCTGGGCGAGAATTCGGCAGGCGATGTAGCTGCGAAGCCCCGACTGACACATCACATAGACCGGCTTTTTCTTGTCCAGCTCGCCGACTCTTGCGCGGAGCGAATCTACCGGAATATGAAGGTTGAAGCCTTCGGCATGACCGAGAGCATATTCCTTATCGGTGCGGGTGTCAAGAAGCTGTACGCTTCCATCCTTGGAAAGTGCGGCAAGATCCGCATAGTGAAACTGCCTGACCAGTCCGTGGAGCAGGTTTTCCGCCATGAAGCCGACCATATTCACCGGATCCTTGGCCGAGGAATAGGGGGGCGCATAGGCGAGATCGAGATCCTTCAGTGCCGTGATCGAAAGTCCGGCCTGCATAGCGGTAGACAACACATCGATTCGCTTATCCACTCCGTCGAAGCCTACGATGCCGGCACCGAGAATCTTTTCGGTATCCCGGTCAAAGATCACCTTTATGGTCATGACCCGCCCGCCGGGATAATAAGTGGCGTGAGAGGCGGGGGATAGGATCAGGCTCTCACAGTTCATGCTAAGCGCCCGCGCCGCTCTTTCCGAAAGACCGGTGGATGCCACCGTCATATCGAAGACCTTCAGCACCGAGGTGCCTGCCGAACCGTGGTATCGGCTGTCAAGACCGCAGATGTTGTCGGCGGCAATTCTGCCCTCTTTGTTGGCGGGTCCGGCCAGCGAGATCAGGGACTTTTGTCCGCTCACCATGTGGGTGATTTCTACGGCGTCTCCGACAGCGTAGATGTCGGGATGGGAGGTCTGCATTCTGTCGTTAACCGCAATGCTCTTCCTCACGCCGAGCTCGAGTCCCGCATCTTCTGCCAGACGGCTGTCGGGAAGGACGCCGATCGCCAACATCACAAGATCCGCAAAAAGCTGCCGGCCATCCCCCAATCGGACAGTTACCCGGTCGCCATTTTCTTCAAAAGAAACTACCGGCTGTCCCAAGAAGAGAGAAACACCCTTCGACCGCATATGATTGTGAACGAAACTGACAAGGTCATCATCAATCTGTCCCAGAACCTGCTTCTGCTGCTCAACCAAGCTGACCGAATAGCCCAGCTCAGAAAGATTTTCCGCCATTTCCACGCCGATAAACCCGCCGCCGATGATGACAGCCTCACCTTTTCCTCGCTTTTCTGCAAAGGTGCGGAGCTTCAGGGTATCCTCCACCGTGCGGAGCGTAAAGATTTTGTCGCTTTGGATTCCGGGAATAAGCGGCATCATCGGCCGGGCACCGGGCGCTAAAATCAGCTTGTCGAAGCTTTCTTCAAAAATTTCGCCGGAATCAAGCGCTTTGACCGTCACCGTTTTCTTTTCGGGCGACAGAGCGATGACCTCATGGCGTACCCGTACATCGATAGCAAAACGGGAATAAAAGCTTTCCGGTGTCTGCAGGGTGAGCTTTTCCTTTCCTACAATCCTTCCCCCCACATAGTAGGGCAATCCGCAGTTGGCATAGGAGATGTAGTCCGAGCGCTCGAAGATCACGATCTCGGCGCTCTCATCCAGACGGCGAAGGCGGGCGGCAGCCGAAGCGCCTCCTGCCACGCCTCCTACGATGACAATTTTCATGACAAATCCTCCTCCCGTATTCCGTGATAATCCAAAATGCCGCCGAG
>CAZGQH010000195.1:0-3926 GCA_964527575.1 uncultured Lachnospiraceae bacterium | reverse complement strand
ATCTGCCCCGGGCGCCGATCTGGTATGCCTCGGAGGGTGTCATCGAAGGATGCCGGATCGAAGGAATCAAGTGTCTCAGAGAATGCGACAACATTGCGGTGAAAAACTGTGCGATTCAGTCGCCGGAATTCGGCTGGCGCTGCCGGGGGCTGACGATTGCCGACAGCGTCATCGATTCGCAGTATTTTCTCTTTGAGTGCCGGGATGTGAAGATAAACGGTCTTTCGATGAAGGGCAAGTACTCTTTTCAGTATGTGGAGAATATGGAGATAACGAACTCCGAGCTGGACACCAAGGATGCCTTCTGGCACAGCCGGAATGTGACGGTAAGAAACAGCGTGGTCAAGGGGGAGTATCTCGGCTGGTACTCCGAAAATCTGACCCTGATCGGCTGCAAGATCATCGGTACCCAGCCGCTCTGCTACTGCAAGGGCTTGAAGCTTGTCGACTGTACGACCGAGGGCACCGACCTCGCTTTCGAGTATTCGGAGGTGGAGGCCGATATCAAGGGAGAAATCCTCTCGGTCAAGAACCCGGCTTCCGGACGGATTGAGGCGGACGCTATCGGCGAGATCGTTCGCGAGGGTTCGGTGATGGATTCTACCTGTGAGATTGTGATCCGGGAAAAGAACGGGGAATAAGGCATACTTGCTGTGCAAGTATGAAGGAAAAGGCGCGGAGGACATGAGGATGGATAAGGAAGAAACCCTTTTTTGCAAAAGCTGTTCCAAGGAGCCGGTGGGTAAAGTGCCGGTCAGCCGTGTGATTGAAAAGCTGGACATTTGTTTTTCGACCGATGATCTTACCGGTGCGGAGGCTCTTCTTGACTACTGGGAGAGCGAGGGGCACGCCCTCGGTGACGAGCGGGGACTTTTATCGGTTCTGAACGAAAAGATCGGTCTTTACCGCCGCTGTCAAAAGGAGGAAAAGGGAATTGCCGCCGTGGAAGAGGCGCTGGCTTTAGTCGATTCACTGGGTCTTGCCGGTACCTTTGCCGGTGGGACGATCCTTCTGAACGCGGCCACAACCCTGAAGGCCTTCGGCCGGGCAAAGGAGGCGCTCCCCCTCTACCGGCGGGCAGAGGCGGCATACCGGGAAAGCCTTGCCCCCGACAGCTACGAGTGGGCTGCGCTCTACAACAACATGGCCCTGACCTGTGAAGAGCTTGCCGATTCCGAGCGGGCGGAGGAACTCTATCAAAAGGCGATTGCTCTTCTCGAGAAAGAGGGGCAGCACGACGGAGAGATCGCCGTGAGCTATGTCAATCTGGCGCATCTGTATGACCGCAGCTGTCCGGAGGACAAGGACCGCGTGAAGGGTGCCCTTTCGTCGGCATGGGAATTTCTGAATTCGCCCCGTCAGCCCCACGACAGCAACTATGCGTTTATCTGTTCCAAATGTGCCCCCTCCTTTACCGCCTTCGGCTGGGAGGATGAAGGGGAGGCGCTTGCGGCGGTGGCAAAGGAAATCTATGAAGGGTCTTGAGCTTGCCCGCGCCTTTTACGAGGAGTACGGCCGTCCCATGCTGGAGGAGCAGTTTCCAAAGGAGCTTTCCCGGATTGCGGTGGGACTCTGCGGTCACGGCTCGGAATGCTTCGGCTTTGACGACGAAATTTCGCGGGATCACGATTTTGAGCCGGGCTTCTGCCTCTGGCTCACCGAGGAGGACGAGCGGGCCTTCGGCTTCCGGCTCTTTCGCGCCTACAATAAGCTTCCCAAGGAATACGCCGGCGTCAAACTGGTCGAAGAGAGCGTCTTCGGCAGCAGGACCCGCGGGGTTCATACCATCGGGGAATTTTACTCCTATTATACCGGCCGGGCAGGGGCGCCTGACTCGAACGAAGCCTGGCTCAATATCCCCTCCTTTTTTCTGGCGGAAGCGACCAACGGAGAGGTTTTCACGGATCCCCTTGGGATTTTTTCCTCTATCCGGGAGGAAATCCGCTTCGGTATGCCGCAGGATGTGAAGCGAAAGCGGCTTGCCTCGGCTCTTTTTCTTATGGCACAGACCGGGCAGTACAATTTTCCCCGCTGTCTTTCCCATGGAGAGAAGGGGGGAGCAGCGCTGGCGCTGGCGGAATTCGGAAAGGCGGCGATTGAGGCGATTTTTCTTCTGAACGATGCCTACGCTCCTTATTACAAATGGGCGCTGCGCGCGATGAAGGGTCTGCCGCTCTTGGGGGAGCAGAGCGAATCGCTCACAGCGCTGCTCTGCCACGAGGGGAGCGACAGAGAGCAGGTGAAACGGGCAGAGGCATTATGCCGGGAGGTGGCGTGCTGTGTGAGCAGGCGCTGGTTCGGAAAAGGCTTGTCAGCAGAAAGCGACTGCTATCTGGAGCCTCTTGCCTATCGTCTGAATGAAACTATCGCGGATGGAGAACTTCGCAACCGTCCGCTCCCGATTTGAGAACTTCTATGTTCTGCAAAATAGATGAAAAAACCGAGGCAATCTGCCTCGGTTTTTTCATATTTTTTCATAAGGGGAAGAGAATTATTTTTCCTCTTCGGCCTCAAAGTTGGTTTTATCTACGCCGCAGAGAGGGCACTCCCAATCCTCAGGCAGCTCCGAGAAAGGAACTTCTTCCTTCTCCTCGTCGTAGACATAACCGCAGACCGTGCAGACATACTTCATTTTATAAAATCCTCCTTGAATGTTTTTTCTTATTTTACCACAAAAGACAGACTTTTTCAAGAATTTTCCGAAAAGCTTTTCTGTCGGAACGGTATTTTTAAAAATCCGAAAAAAAGCTTGTTTTACTCCGCCTTTTATGCTATACTGGCAGGCGGCTGTTAGGTCGATTTTTTGTTTTGGGGGCTATGTTTTTTATATGCAAAAAAAGCTTTTTTCCTTTGGTGCCATGACACTGGGCGCACTTCTGATGAGCATAGGCGTTTACTTTTTCAAGATTCCCAATGGCTTCTCTACCGGAGGCGTCAGCGGTATCGCTACGGTGCTTGGATATCTGATTCCGTTTCTTTCTCCTGGCAGTATCATGACCATAATCAATCTCTTCATGCTTCTTTTGGGGTTTCTGCTTTTGGGAAGGGAAACCGGCGTGAAAACCGTCTATTGCAGTCTTGTCTTTTCCGGACTTACCTGGATGTGGGAGTTTGTTTTTCCGCTGACGGCGCCGCTCACCGATCAGCCGCTGCTCGAGCTGATCTATGCCGTGATGCTCACCGGTCTTGGCTCGGCAGTTCTCTTTTACGATGGCGCCTCTTCCGGCGGAACCGACATTCTGGCGCTGATTTTAAAAAAATACACGGCGCTTGATGTGGGAAAAGCCCTTTTGTGTAGCGATTTTCTCATCTCCGCCTCGGCCTTTTTCGTGTTCGGCTTCCGGGCGGGTCTGTTCTCACTGCTGGGGCTTTTTGCCAAGGCCTTTTTGGTGGACGGCGTGATCGAGAGCATGTATGTCTGCAAATCCTTTATGATCGTTACCTCCAATCCGGCGCCGATTGCCGATTATATCATCAACACACTGCATCACTCGGCTACTACCGTGAACGCGGTGGGTGAGTATTCCCATGGGGACAAGAAGATCGTCTTTACCCTCTGCAAGCGGGCGGAGGCGGTACGCCTCAAGCAAAAGCTGCGTGAGATCGATCCGAAGGCCTTTGTGGTCGTGCAGTCTACCAATGAAATTATCGGGCGGGGATTCCGGTCAGTGTAACCGCACACTTATCGGGTGTACCGGGAAAATGCAAAAAAACATGGTTAATACCACAAAAAAGACCCTTGCCAATCCTTTGGAATAAGGATAAAATAAAGGCAGTGAAATATTACTTCTTTTTGTATGTATAGAGAAAAAAGAAAGGAAATGAACACGATGAAAAAGCGAGTCTTATGGATGGCAGTCTGTCTTTTGGCCGGTGTTGTGACGCTGGCAGCCTGTTCTGCTCCTGCAGATACTACGGGAGAGAGT
>CAZGQH010000194.1:0-3954 GCA_964527575.1 uncultured Lachnospiraceae bacterium | reverse complement strand
TGTTCTTTGGGATTATCTCCCCGTTCCGCTGGTGCTCCTGATCGGAGCGCTGGTGGTGGTGATCCTCCGCCTGTTGGCAGCCTATTTCCACTGGAGCCTCCCCAAGGCCCGTCAGCTGGAGCAGGACTGAATTTGAGAATTCGGAAAACCGATAAAGAGGCTGCCGCAAGTTCGTTTTGAACTTGCGGCAGCCTCTTATAGAGTTCGGTCAGAATTGCGGTTTGTTTACCAGGGCCACCAGCCGGTGTTTTCGAAACCGCCCTGGTTGTAGAGCTCGTCGGAATTAAAGAGTTCGTCCAGATATTGATAGCGTTCGATAAACCAGCTTTTCAGGTAGGCCACATGCTCGTCGTAGCTTTTCAGGCGGGTGATGGTGCGGGGTTCCTGATTGATCTGCTGACCGAAGATCGGCCAAACCTCAAAGTTGGTGGCAATCTCCTCGCCGAAAATATCGCCGATCCGGGTGAGCTCGGCCAGCGCCGCATCGCGCAGCATGACCTTGACCTCATTCCAGCGTTCAAGGAGCATATCGCAGAACCACTCGTTGTTCATCATCAGATAGAACCACTCGTGCTGCTGATACATGTTGGTTTTGACTCCCACATACAGCCCTTCGGGCTTGCCGTTATCCAGTCGTCCGTCGTTGCCGAGGGCATTGTCAAAGTCCCAGGGGCAGGTGAAATAAATCTTTCCGCCCGCCTTCTTGACCATAAAGAAGGAGGAATAGCCGATGTCGGTATTCTTGGCCAGGGCCTGCAGGATAAAGGTGTCGATAAAGGAGGGAAGATCGATGTAGCGTTCCACGATGGCCTTCCGACCGTCCTTGATGGCCTCGTGGGCATCGTAATAATAATCCTCCAAGAAACGGCATTTGGCCTCGGTCATATAATCGCTTTTGACCAGATATTTGGTGCGGTTGACCGTGAAATAATTTAACCCTCTTTGTCCGTCTTCGTCGGCATAGCTGTCCCGCTCGATAAAATAGTCGGTGTCGAGCTCCTCGGGATCCTCATGAATATTCACCCGGTATTCCTGAACCTGATGCTGCTCGGCCACCTGATAGATGCCCTGGTACTCTCCGTTTACATAGAGCTTTACAAAGGAAGAGGAGGAGCAGTAGGAAATATTCGAGAGCAGGCGGCCCATGGTAAAGACGATGTGGTTGCGGAGAAAGGACTGGTCGCCGTGATTAGCGAGCAGCACCCAGCTTCTCGCCGGACCGTAGCCCTGTCCGAAGAGATTGATCTTTTCTTCGAATTTCAGGCGATAGGATTTCTTATCCACCGAGCCATAAGTAAAGTTGCCCCGGCAGCGCACCTCCGAGGACAGCCCTTCAAATCCGAAGCGGCTGTCATCAATCGTGCCGGATGCGGAAATCTTAGCGGTTTTATATTCCTCCCGGGAGGTGATCGCCTCCTTGTCGTCGGTATCGATCGAAAGGATGGGCAGGGTATCTCCCTTTTCGGCGACAGCACCGATGGCAGAGGGGTTGCCGATGGTCGGCAGAGGTTCGGTTGTCACCAACGGTTCCTTGTCGGTGGTGACGGTCGACTCGCTCTCCTCGGGGATCGTCTTTGACGGGGTGCAGGCCACGGCGGTGAGCGTCAGGAGCAGAGAGAGCAGGGCAAGGAGAATCAGACGGCTGATTTTATGGGAAGACCGGTTCATACTGTTACCTTTCAACAATAGGCGAAATAGACTTGCTTTGGCAATTCTGTTTTTCATTTTACATGAATTCACAGGCTTTGTCAAGTTCTCTTTCGGATAATTGTATAAGCGGTATTTGTCCTCTTTTTGCTGTGTGAAAAATTGTTTTTCATGAATCCTTTGGGGATTGCGGGAAGACCCCCTTGCTTTTTCGGAAAAAAGCCTTATAATAGAGAATATCGGAGAAAGGTACGCGAACCGCTTTTCTCCTTTCTATCTTTTGTTCGCACGAGGTAACTATGAAGATCATTATCGTAGGCGGCGGCACGGTAGGCTCCGCCATCTGCTCTCAGCTTTCATCCGAGGGACACGATATTACCGTGGTGGACAGCGAGCTTTCGGCTATCACCGAAATTTCCAATGTCTGCGATGTCTTCGGCGTGGTGGGCAACGGCGCGGATATCTCGGTGCTCCGCAAGGCGGACGCCGAGAGGGCCGACCTTCTGATCGCCGTCACTTCCGGGGATGAGGTGAATATTCTCTGCTGTGCCGCTTCCCGTAAACTGGGAGTCCGACATACCATTGCCCGGGTGCGTAACCCGGAATACAGCGAGCTTCTGACCCTGATGAGACAGGAAATGAACCTTTCCATGACCATCAATCCCGAGCTTGCCGCCGCCAACGAGATCTACCGGATGCTGCGCTATCCCTCGGCGGCTAAAATCGAGAACTTCTACCGGGGGCGGGTGGAGCTGGTGGAATTTGTAGTGAGTGCCTCCTCCCCCATCTGTGACAAATCGCTTTTCGACCTGCGTTCCGCGCTGAAGGCGAAATTTCTTGTCTGCTGCGTACTGCGGGGGGATGAGGTTTTTATTCCCTCGGGCGATTTTGTACTCCGCGCCAACGACATCATCGGTTTGACCGCACCCGACGAAGAGATGACCCGGCTTTTCAAGGCACTCGGCACCTTCCGTCAGCCGGTGCGGGATATCCTCATCGTGGGGGGCGGCCGCACCACCTACTATCTGCAGAAGCTTTTGCTGCAGCGGGGCAAGATCAAGTCCACGGTGATCGAGAAGAATAAGGAGCTCTGCAACGAGCTCAGCGAGCAGTTCGGCTGTACGGTGGTCTGTGAGGACGGCAACAAGCAGGAGGTACTGCTGGAGGAAGGGCTTGAGCGAGTTGACGCCTTCCTTGCTCTGTCGGACGGGGATGAGCAGAACGCCATCCTGTCGATGTACGCTAAGAGCAAAGCGGTGCCAAAAGCGGTCACCCTCATCAACCAGCTCTCCTATGTGGATTTCTTCAAGGGCATGGGTTTGGAGAGCGTGGTCTCCCCCAAGTCGATCACGGCTGCCGGTATTCTGCGCTATGTGCGGGGGATGTCGGCCGACAGCGATGCGGAAATCGAGTCGCTCCACAAGATCATGGGAGGACATGCCGAGGCGCTGGAGTTTGTTATCAAGCAGGAGATCGAGGATGTTACCGACATTCCCCTGAAAGAGCTTAAGCCCCGCAGCGGTGTGCTCATCGCCTGCCTGATTCACAATAACAAAATTATCATTCCCTCGGGTGACGACTGCATCAGCAAGGGCGATACCGTCATCGTCGTCACCGCCGACCGGCAACTGAAAAATATGAAGGATATCATAAGATAATGAATTATCGCATGATCGGCTATCTCCTGAGCGTTCTTCTTCTGATCGAGGCCGCGCTTCTCTGTCTGCCGATGCTCACAGCCGCGCTCTATGGAGAGAGCCTTCTCCCTTACCTTTATACGATGGCCATTCTGGCGGCACTGGCCCTGCCCAATCTGATCTTCCGGCCGAAAAACCGGCGGATCTTTGCCAAGGAGGGCTTTGTCTGTGTGGCCGCCTCCTGGATTCTCATGTCGGCCTTCTGCGCGCTGCCCTTTGTGTTCAGCGGGCTGATTCCCAATTATGTGGATGCGTTCTTTGAATCCGTCAGCGGGTTCACCACCACCGGCTCCACCATTATGACGGATTTTGACAACCTGCCCCACGGGGTGATGTTCTGGCGCAGCTTCACCCACTGGATCGGCGGCATGGGCGTGCTGGTGCTGACGCTGGCGCTGCTGCCCCAGATGACGGGACGCACGGCCCATCTGGTGCGGGCGGAAAGCCCCGGCCCCAGCCTGTCCAAGATCGTGCCCAAAATGGGCGACAGCGCCAAGATCCTGTACTGCATTTACTTTGTGCTGACGGTCATCATGTTTGGCGTGCTGGTGCTGGTGGGCATGGGCCCTTACGACGCGGCCAGTCATGCGCTGGGCACGGCGGGCACCGG
>CAZGQH010000193.1:0-3962 GCA_964527575.1 uncultured Lachnospiraceae bacterium | reverse complement strand
CTTGGCCGACTTCTGGCTGTGAGCAACGAAGAGACCAATAAGTGCCGCCAAACTCAACAACAAGAGCAGCGCCAGAATAATCAGCAGTACCGTCACGGTCTTGCCGGCTTTTCCGGTTTCCTTTTTTTCCGGCTGATTCATATTCCGCTTTCCTCCTATATTATGTACTGAATTGTATGCTCTTCCTCGAAGCGCTTTCTGCTGTTGCCTCCAAGAAGAAGGATCGCGCCGGAAACCGCAGTCTCAGTCGGCACTTTTCCTTATATCACGGCTATTTTATCACGTCTTTCCGAAAAAAGCAATACCAATCTGTTTTTTCCATAAAAAAAACTATGTAAAAACTCTGTGCGATTAAAAAACGCGGCTGCCAAGTAAAACAGGTTCCATCGAAAAACAGCGCTCCGGCTGTCAAAAGAGGCCGGAGCGCTGTTCATTTTTCCTCCAGATAGGCACGAATGGCCTCCTCAATCCAGTATGCAAAGCGGGTGGAAGTAAGCCGGGCGGCGTGGAACTGCAGGGCGCGGTAGAGGGGAGCGCCGTCCACGGCGCCTTCCCAGATGTCGGCAAAGCAGAAGTCGTATTCCCCGCCCCGGAGGTTTTCTAAGTAAGAAAAAGCGTCGTCCTTCACCACCCGCAGCTTTTCCCGGCAGCCCCGATAGGGGAAACGGGGAAGAAGCTCCTTCTCAAAAACTTCGATCACCCGCGGGTTCTTCTCCACCACCGTCACGCCGGTCACCTCTGCCTTAGAGGCAGCGTGAAAGGCGTAGTAGCCAAGGCCCAGCCCCAACACCAAAACCCGACCGAAAGCCGCCTTAATCGGAGCCGCCATGGAGGAGATCTCCGAAGGACAGACGCTCATCCAGGGAAGAGTTCCCTCGTAGAGAGCGGGAAAAGAGACATCCCTTGTGAAAAAGCCGAGACAGGGCACCACCAGCCGCTCGCAAAAATCCGGCATGTCATACTGAAAAATTTCGCCCCGCCGGTAGCTCGCCGTGGTCAGAAGCACATTTCCGCTCCGGCGGGCACCTATCTTCCCCATCCGGGCAAGATAGGGGTCGGCGAGAAAGGACGAAGCCGACAGCTTCTTTGCCTTTTCGAAGAGGCGGAGAAGAAAGTAACCGTCCGCCGCCTCTCCCAGACCCATCGAAGAGCAGAACTCCCGGATCACATAGAATTTTTCAAAATCCCCATCGTAAAGGCCGAGCTCGGCCATTTCCGAAAGATCCTCCCGGCTGAAGCTCGCCCGGTCGGCGGCAAGATCGCCGGCGGTATAGTCGATCACCGGATTTTCCTCCGCAATCTTTTTTCCGATGGCGGCACTCAACGCCATGGAAATCTCCCGTTCCCGGTTTTCCTGACTCATCCCCCAATCTGCTCCTTTCTTGATCAGCGGTCAGCTAAGAACAAAATCAGCGGCCGGCTGAGATCAAAAATTTCTGCCAATCCAAACCGTCCCCTGTCATGCTTCCTCGTAAAAGAGCACCGAAAAATAGGTGACGGTGTTCTCTCCGTTCACGTAATGCAACCCCAGGTTGCGGCAGAGAGAGACCACATCGATGCCGCAGGCTTCCATGGAACGTCGCGCCGCCTCGGGATGACGGCAGGGGGCATCGGGGTAGGTACAGGTGGGACAGCGGGAGCAGCTTCCCGCGCCGAGAAGCACGAACCGTCCCGGAAGCCTCTCCTTGGCAAAGGCCAGCACAGCCTCGTCCAAAAGATCGTGAGCCACCCGTCCCTCATCCATTCCCTCCAGATCAAAGGAATCCTCCAGGGGATGGCAGGTGGAAAAGATCAGCGCCTTTGGGTAACCGCGGTACTCCTCCCGCAGAACCTGCCAATCCCCGGCGCCGGGAGGACAGGTCCAGCATTTGCCGTAACGGCCGCAGAGATTGGCCTCACAGGCAGCCCGCACCTCCCCGGAAAAGGGGATCTTTTCCGGGCTGACAAGGATCCACTCGGCGACAGGCGGCGTCTGTCGCCCGCCCTCAGCAAAAAAAGCCTGCCAGATTTCGTTGTCCTTCATTCTCTTCTTCTCCCGGAAAAAGCACTTCTCCGGAAACTCCTTTTTGTCTCATTAGCCGAAAATTCATCGGCAAAAAGCAACCAACAGTTGCGCCGTCACTCTTCGGGGAAAAGCATATACTCCATAAAAGCCTCGCTGAAAGCAGGCCGCTGATTGAGCTCGACTGTCTCGCATTCCGCAGCGAGCCGGGCCATTTTATGCCGGAAAGCCGGAGATGTCAGAGCGGAAATCGCCGCGGAAAGAGCGGTATTGCCCACCGCCTTCACCAGAGGAAGAACCGCCTCAGGCAAAAGCCCGATACGGGCGGCGCTTTGAGGCTTGAGGTAATACCCCAGTCCCCCTGCCAGATAGACGGCCGCAAGCTCCTCTGCGGTCAGACCGGCCTCGATCAGAAGGACCTCCGCCCCGGCGCGCAGAGCGCTTTTGGCCAGCTGCAGCTCCCGCACATCCTCCGCCGTCAGACGAACCGGAGTCTCTTCTTCCGGAGCGAAGTCGCTTTGAGCGAGATCGCTCAAGGCGAGACCGCTCAAGGCGAGATCGCTCAAGGCAAGATTACTCTGAGCGAAGTCGCTCTGAGCATGACCGCCTTTCCCCTCCTTTTTATGAACTCCACGCAGGGTATAGTCCCCCTCGGGAAGATAGCCGGTGTCCTCCAGAATACCGCTATCCAGAAGAAGTGCCGTCAGGTCGATCAGGCCGCTGCCGCAGATCCCCACCGGCGGGGCATCCTCTACCGTGCGGAAGGCGAATCGGCCCTCCTCTCCTTTTTCCAGAGAAGATACCGCGCCCCGCACGCCTCCCATGCCGCAGGAGATGCCCGCTCCCTCCAGCGCCGGGCCGGCGGCGGCGGAAGCCCCGAGAAGGCGCCCGCCCCGGCGGCGGCCGGTATAGAGGAGCAGCTCCCCGTTGGTGCCGATATCCATGAGAAGCACCGGCTCGGCCGAATCACAGAGACCACAGACAGCCGCGCCGCCCAACACATCGCTGCCCAAAAAGGCGGAGGCGGAGGGCAATACCACCACCTGCTCCGCCGGAAGGGAGAGATCCTTGCCGGACAGCACTTTTTCTTCGAGAAAAGCCGGGGTAAAGGGATACTGCCCCATCCCTGCCGGCGAGATCCCACAGAAGAGGTGCAGCATGGTGGGATTGCCTGCCACGGTCAAGAACGCGAGCAGAGGCTTCTTCGACGGCAGGTCTGTCCCATCTTTTTCAAAAGCGGACTCTTTATGGGTGGGCTGCCCGCAGCCCGACTTCCCGCGGGCCGATTCTCCAAGGGCAGCAGCCTTCCCAAGATCGGCCTTCTCAAAGGCGGCCTCCCCGCAGACAGGCTCTCCAAAGACGGGCTTCTCAAGGGAGGCCCCCGCGAGTTCGGATTTTCCAAGACTCAGCTTTTCAAAGTTTCCTTCGACCTCGTCCCCTTCGACCTCCGATCGCATGCCCGCCGAAGAGAGCAGCTCCTTCAAAAGCTCCCGCACGCTGTCGAGCAGAAGGCGCTGCATCGTTTCCAGATGCCCCTTTTCAGATGCAGCAATGCGGTTGATCACATCCGCACCGAAAGGCTTCTGCGGATTCAGGCAGGAAGCGGTGGCCAGCACCTGACCGGTGGCGAGATCGCAAAGAGCGGCAGCCAGCGTCGTGGTGCCCACATCCAGCGCCATACCCAGACGGCGCGTCCCCGCGCCTGTTTGCTTCTCCGGCGTCTGCCCCTCCGGCAGCGGGCAGCCGTTTCCCACATCATCAGAAGTATGCGAGGTGCTTTTTAAAGATTCATCCGTCCCCTTCCCGGTCGGGGCAGATACCCTGGTGAACGCGGTCAGACCGCCCCCGGTCTCTTCCCGGATGGCGACTCTCCCCCCCTCCGAAGGACAGATCGCCCGGCAGGCACGGATCGTGCCCTCTTCATCGGGAAGAAGAGGCGTTCCGGGCACCTCCCGGGAGA
>CAZGQH010000192.1:0-3968 GCA_964527575.1 uncultured Lachnospiraceae bacterium | reverse complement strand
GGCCGCAGCCCGTACCGCCAAGTTTTTCTCCCCGGTGGGAAGCGTCTGGTCGTTGGAGCGAAAGAAGATTCCCTCCCCCGGCGACAGCGACACCTCCACCCGGTCGCAGAGGGCGATCTTCTGCATCACGCTGTCGATGGTGTGATAGCCGTCCTCCCGTTTCCCCGTGACCTCCAAAAAGAGGTTGATCTTGGCGGGGCAAAACAGCTTGCGGATCATCCCCTCTGTTGCAGCATTCATCGCTCCTGACCTCCTGACTATCCCCCATTCCTCTCACAAAAGGAACCGAGTGCTTTCTGTCGATTATAGCAAACCGCAAAATTTTTTTCAAGACTTTCAAAAAAATTATTGCATTTTCCCCCGTCTTGTTATACAATATGAAATAAGATGTGCCGGGAGGGTCTTTCATGAAGTGGCAATTTAACAAAAAGAATACGACTTACGCGCTCTACGCCTGCGGCGTTATCCTGTTTGCCGTACTCTGCATCAGTTTTCTCGTCAATAAAGATTCCTACCACGGTGTGCTCGACACCATCCGGTCGATTTTCGATCCCATCTTTTTCGGCATCATCATCGCCTACCTGCTGAACCCTATTCTCCGTCTGTCGGAGAAGCTCTATCGGAAGGCCTTCGGCAAAAAGCTGGGCAATCGGGGAATCCGCGCGCTGGGACTCACCACGACCTACATTCTTTTTCTTGCGCTGGTGACCGCCTTTCTGGCGATCCTTCTTCCCCAGCTTATCGGAAGTGTGGAGGATCTGGTCGACCAGTCGGTCAGCCTCATCAACTCGATTCCTCTCCGTCTGCAGGAGCTGATCGACACCAACGAGGCCTTTGCGGAGCTTTACGATCTTCTCGTCAACAATTTTGATATCGTCGGCAAGCTCTCCGCCCTCACCGACCGTCTGGGCGATCTGCTCATGAGCTCTCTCGACATCCTTCTCGGACTGGTAGCGACGGTTAAGAATCTCGCTCTCGGCCTCTTCTTCTCGGTCTATTTCCTGGCCTCCAAAGAGCTTTTGATCAACCAAATCAAGCGTTTCTTCCTGGCTTTCTTCTCCTTCAAGCAAAACGTGGCACTCGGCCACTTCATGACCACGGTGGACATGAAGTTCGGTCAGTTCATCCGGGGCAAGATCCTCGACTCCACCATCGTTATGGTGATCGTCTATATCCTCTGCTGGATCTTCCAGATGCCCTATTATCCCATGATCGCCCTGATTGTCGGTGTCACCGACCTGATTCCGGTCTTCGGTCCTTTCCTCGGCGCCATCCCCAGCGGAATTATCATCCTGATCTCCCCTGCGGGCGGCTTCAGCAAGGCGCTTCTCTTCGCTCTTCTCATCCTGATTGTTCAGCAGATCGACGGCAATATCATCGCCCCCAATATCCTGGGCGATAAGGTGGGTATCAGCGGTGTATGGATCATGGTGGCCATCGTACTGATGGGCGGACTCTTCGGCATCTTCGGCATGTTCTTCGGTGTTCCGGTCTTCGCTGTCATCTATACTCTCGTCGGCGAAGCGATCCACAAAAAGCTTCTGAAAAAGGGACTGGCCGAACAGATGGATGATGAACAGATTGATCCGCCCGAGAATAAACCCAATCTCTTCATGCGAATTAAAAACAGAATCTTTTCCAAGAAAGCCGTCCCCGAAAAGGTCACCCCCGAGGAGGAAGACGAGGACGATTTGATTAAGTGATTTACCCCAATATTTCCTAATCAAGAAGCAGTTTCAAGAAAGACCGGAGAATATTCTCCGGTCTTTCTTCTCTCTGTCCTGTTTCAATATGAATATTTTGTTAACTTTGGGAAAATCAATTGACTTCCGGGGGATTTTACGATACAATATCCTCCGGAGAAAGGGGTACTGCCCTTTTCAAAAAGTGAATAAGAATGAGGGAGTAGTTCCGCGCACTGCGGGGCAAGTCAACAGCTTGGCGGTTGTCCGTCTGGTTTGCCCATAAAGAATGAGACTCATATACGATTTATATCGTGTATGAGTTTTTTGTTTTTTCCGGAAGAAATTTCTCCGAAGGAACCGGATATACTATCGAAAAAGCCTTACGACTGGCACCGCAGAGAGCCAACACCCTCAGGAAAGGATCAATCACACACATGAAAGAGTATCTGTCTTCCTCTTCCGATGTCCTGCAGGAACAGAACAGCACACCGGCCGGTCTTTCCTCGGCTGAAGCTTCGGCACGGTCGGAAAAGTACGGAAAGAACAAACTGGAAGAGGGAAAAAAGACCAGCCTGATCGTCCGCTTTCTGAAGCAGCTCGCCGACCCCATGACCATCATCCTCATCGTAGCTGCCGCCATCTCGGGGATTCTGGCCGTGGTGGAGGGCGAAGGGTTCGCCGATGTCATCATCATCATGGCAGTGGTGCTCATCAATGCCATCTTAGGTGTCGTACAGGAGAGCAAGGCCGAAAAAGCCATCGCCGCCCTGCAGGAAATCGCCGCCGCCACCTCCAAGGTCATGCGCGACGGACAAATGATCACGGTCCGCAGCGAGGATTTGGTTCCCGGCGACATCATTGTCCTTGAGGCGGGCGACGCCGTCCCCGCCGACTGCCGTATTCTGGAGTGCGCTTCCCTCAAGATCGAGGAAGCCGCCCTCACCGGCGAATCGGTGCCGGTGACCAAGACCGCCGATACCCTGACTCTGGGCGATCGGAAGGATGTTCCTCTGGGTGACCGGAAAAACATGATCTACATGGGCAGCACCGTGGTCTACGGCCGCGGCACCGCCGTTGTGGTGGGCACCGGCATGAACACCGAAATGGGCAAGATCGCCGACGCCCTCACCCAGGCGAAGGAGGGGCAGACTCCCCTTCAGAAGAAGCTCGCCCAGCTCAGCAAGACCTTAAGTTATCTCGTCATCGGCATCTGTGTCATCATTTTTGCCGTCGGTTTCTTCAAGACCGGCTCCTTCACCTGGGAGGGAGCGCTGGACAGCTTTATGGTTGCCGTCTCGCTGGCAGTAGCCGCCATTCCCGAGGGACTTGCCACGGTGGTCACCATCGTACTCTCGATCGGCGTCACCAATATGTCGAAACGCAACGCCGTCATCCGCAAGCTCACCGCCGTGGAAACCCTCGGCTGCGCCCAGATCATCTGCTCGGATAAAACCGGCACCCTGACCCAGAACAAGATGACCGTGGTCGATCATGTCGGCAGCGAGGAGACGCTGCTGGCCACCGCCATGGCGCTCTGCTCCGACGCGGAGCTCGGTGAAGACGGCACCGCCGTGGGCGAGCCCACCGAGTGCGCGCTGGTCAACTATGCTGCCTCCCTCTCGCTCCCCAAGCCCCAGCTGAAGAGCGCCTCACCCCGTATCGGCGAAGCCCCCTTCGATTCCATGCGCAAGATGATGTCCACGGTGCACAAAACCGATAAGGGCATCGTACAGTACACCAAGGGCGCCCCCGATGTGGTGCTCGACCGCTGCACCACTGCCTGGGTGGACGGCAAGGCCGTCCCCATGACCGATTCGATGCGGAAAGAGATCCTCGCTGCCAACAAAGCCATGGCCGACAGGGCGCTCCGCGTGCTCTGCGCCGCCTGCCGCTTCTGGCAGGATACCCCCGCCTCCTTTGAGCCCAAGGCACTGGAAAACGACCTCTGCTATATCGGTCTTACCGGCATGATCGACCCGGTTCGCCCCGAGGTCAAGGCCGCCATCGAGCGCTGCCGGGAGGCAGGCATCCGTCCGATCATGATCACCGGCGACCACATCGACACCGCGGTTGCCATCGCTCTGGAACTCGGCATCATCACCGACAAATCTCAGGCCATCACCGGCGCGGAACTCGACGATATATCCGACGAAGAGCTGAACAGCAAAATCGTCGACTACTCGGTCTACGCCCGGGTGCAGCCCGAACACAAGGTCCGCATCGTCAAGGCCTGGAAAGCGCAGGGCAAGATCACGGCCATGACCGGCGACGGCGTCAACGACG
>CAZGQH010000191.1:0-3970 GCA_964527575.1 uncultured Lachnospiraceae bacterium | reverse complement strand
GTCCCCACCGGCGAAATCTCACCGACGACATGTTCCGCGCCCTTGCCCGAAAAGGCGGTCTTGTGGGAATCAGCCTTGTTCCACAGCACCTTAAGGAAAACGGCAGCGCTTCTCTTGCCGATGTCATCGGGCATTTTCAGCATTTTCTCTCCTTAGGCGGCGAGGATACCCTCGCCTTCGGCAGCGACTTTGACGGCGTCGATTCCCTGCCCGAAGGGATCACCGGTGTGGAATCGCTTCCTCTTCTCTATGATACGCTGGCCGCGAAAACCTCCCCGGCCATTGCCGACAAGGTCTTTTACGAGAACGCCGAGCGCTTTTTCGCCCCGCTGCTCTGAACGCCCTTTTCCGAATCGAAACGCAAAGGAAGATACAAGCATGGCACTCTTCACCCTCTCCGACACCCACCTCTCCCTCACCACCGAAAAGCCCATGGACATTTTCGGCAGCCGCTGGCGGGACCACGACAAAAAAATTGAAGCCGAATGGAACCGTCTTGTGAAAAAAGAGGACACCGTGGTGGTCGGAGGCGATATCTCCTGGGGCATCTCGCTTGCCGAGGCGGCGGAGGATCTTCTCTTTTTAGACCGGCTGCCCGGACAGAAAATCCTTCTGAAAGGCAACCATGACTACTGGTGGACCACGATCAAAAAGGTCGAGGATTTCTTTGCGGAAAAGGGGATCACCACCATCCGGCTTTTACAGAACAACTCCTTTCTCTGCGAGGGCTACGCCCTCTGCGGCACCCGGGGCTGGTATAGCGATGCCGGCAACGCCCCTGAGGAGAGCGACTACAAAAAGATCGTCGCAAGAGAGACCACCCGCCTGAAGCTCTCTCTCGATTCGGTGAGCGACCCCACACCCGAAAAGCTGGTCTTCATGCACTTTCCCCCCTATTTTGAGAACTATGTCTGCCGCCCCCTGATCGACCTGCTGCACGAATACGGGATTACCCGCTGCTATTTCGGCCATATCCACGGGGTCTATTCCCTCGCCCCCTCGTCTTCCTTTGAGGGCATCGAGTTTCGTCTGGTGTCGGCGGATTTTCTGAATTTCGCTCCCCTACTCATTCCCGCCCCGGGAGTCGGATGAAAAATTCCCTGAAAAGGGGCCGAAAAAAGTAACAATATTGTTAAAATGGGAATTATTTTCGGGGAAACCCTTGACAAACAGAGGGGTTTCTCATAAAATAGTATAGTTAATAACGAACTTGCGTAAAAAGCGGAGGATAAAGCGGAAATGAGCTTAAAAAATCTTACCAGACCGGACAACACGAAAGCAATCATCGAATTCGACGTGGATGCCGAAACCTTTGACAAAGCGGTAAATGCCGTCTACAACCGGAAGAAGGGTTCGATCACCCTGCCCGGCTTCCGTAAGGGCAAGGCGCCCAGAAGCCTTGTGGAAAAAATGTACGGCAAGGGCTTTTTGTATGAGGACGCCATCAACGACCTTCTGCCCGACGCCTACGAAGCCGCCCTCAAGGAGAGCGGACTGGACACGGTAGGCCGTCCGGAATTTGAAATCTCTTCGGTGGACGAAAAGGGTCTTGTGATGACCGCCACCGTTTACCTCAAGCCCGAAGTGGAGATTGCCGACTATAAAGGCATCACCCTCACCAAGAAGACGATCCGCGTCACCGAGGATGAAATTAACAGCGAGATCAATACGGTTCGCGAGAGAAACGCCCGCAACATCGACGTCACCGACCGCGCTGCCGAGAACGGCGACATTGCCGTCATCGACTTCGAGGGCTTCAAGGATGGTGTGGCCTTTGAAGGCGGCAAGGCAGAGGGTCACGAGCTGAAGCTCGGCTCCGGCCAGTTCATCCCCGGCTTTGAGGAGCAGATCGTGGGCCATAATGTGGGCGATGAGTTCGACATCAACGTCACCTTCCCCAAGGAATATCACGCTCCCGAGCTCGCCGGTGCTCCTGTGGTCTTCAAGATCAAGCTGCACGAGATCAAAGCAGTGGAGCTTCCCGCCCTTGACGACGAATTTGCCAAGGATGTTTCGGATTTCGATACCTTTGCTGAATACAAAGCCGATGTGAAGGCAACAATCGAAAAGAGAAAGAAAGATGCCGCCGACCGTGAGGCCGACGACGAGATCGTGGATATTCTGGTCTCCAAACTGCAGGGCGATATCCCCGCCTGCATGTATGACAGCGAGATTAACGAGATGCTGAACCAGTACGACCAGCGCCTCAAGAGCCAGGGTCTCGACCTTGCCACCTATCTGAAGTATACCCAGTCCACCATGGAGAAGATCACCGAAGAGCTCCGTCCCGACGCCGAGAAGCGGGTCAAGTCTCGTCTCGCCCTCGAGAAGATCGCCGCTCTGGAGGAGATTACCGCCAGCGACGAGGAAGTGGCCGAAGAGATCGCCAAGATCGCCAAAGCCTATAACATGGAGCCCGAAAAGGTAGAGGCTCTCGTCTCCAAGGAAGACATCGCCGCCGATGTCCGCGTCTCCAAAGCCGCCACGCTGGTGAAGGACAATGCCGTCTTCAAGGCTAAGCGTGCTCCCAGCAAGAAGAAGACCACAAAAGACGCCGATCCCGCTGCCGAAGCCGATGAGGCCAAGACCGAGTCCGCTGAATAAAGACAGCTCACGACAAATCGACAGCGAAGGCCATCCGCAATTAACTCATAACAACCGCGCGGGGGTGAGAGTGCCGGTCACTTTCACCCCCGCGAAAAATCAAATGGAGGTTTCCCACTATGGCATTGGTACCAACCGTCATTGAAAAAACCAACAATGGGGAGAGAGCTTACGACATCTACTCCCGTCTTCTCAACGACCGTATTATTTTTCTCACCGACGAAGTGAATCAGGTCACCGCCTCTCTTGTGGTGGCACAGCTTCTCTTCCTCGAAAGCCAGGATCCGGACAAGGACATCTGCTTATATATCAACAGTCCCGGCGGCTCGGTGACCGACGGCTTGGCGATCTACGACACCATGAATTTCATCAAATGCGATGTGGCTACCTACTGCATCGGCATGGCCGCCAGTATGGGAGCCTTCCTGCTCTCCAGCGGGGCCAAGGGCAAGCGCTTTGCCCTGCCCAACAGTGAAGTCATGATCCACCAGCCTCTGGGCGGCGCTCGGGGTCAGGCCAGCGACATCAAGATTCATGCCGAACAGATCTTAAAGACCCGGGACAATCTGAACCATATTCTCTCGCTCAATACCGGCAAGCCCATCGAGGTAATCGAGCGCGATACCGAGCGCGACAATTTCATGACCGCTGACGAGGCCTGCGCCTACGGCCTGATCGATCAGGTAATCCGCAACCGATAAGAAAGAGCGACTGACGCCGGACTGGGCGTCAGTCCTTTTCCTGCTTATCCGAAAACCCTCAAAAACCCGAACTCATGCCGCCGATTTCAGAAAAGGCGGCGGAAAGGCTGTACTCTCTATGGCAGGCAGAAAAAGCAACGATTCCGACACTCCTCACAACCACCTCACCCGCTGCTCCTTCTGCGGCAGAGGCGAGGATGAAGTGGAATTTCTCATACCCTCCCCCACCGGCGTCACCATATGCGACAACTGCATCGGAATCTGCAACGAGATTATCGATGCGGAGCGCACACGCTACCGGGAAGCCCCGGAAAAGGAAGCCTTCACCCTGAAGACCCTCCCCCGCCCCGCCGCCATTAAGGCTGCACTGGACGAATATGTCATCGGGCAGGATTTTGCCAAGAAGGCGCTGTCGGTGGCAGTTTACAACCATTACAAGCGCATCCTCTCCCGCAAGGAAAATAAGGCCGAAGAGGGCGTGGAGATCCAGAAGAGCAACGTACTTCTTCTCGGTCCCACCGGCGTGGGCAAGACCTATCTCGCCCAGAATCTGGCCCGTGCCCTGAAGGTTCCCTTCGCCATCGCCGACGCCACCACCCTCACCGAGGCGGGCTATGTGGGCGAGGATGTGGAGAATATCCTCTTAAAACTGATCCAGGCCGCCG
>CAZGQH010000190.1:0-3999 GCA_964527575.1 uncultured Lachnospiraceae bacterium | reverse complement strand
TCTCGGGTAAGTCGATGTTCTTGATGGGAAGCAGACCAAGATCCACATAGTTGTAGAGGGTCTTGGTACAAACCATTTCCTCACGGCGGAATTTTCCGCTTTCAAGAGCCTTGCCATAGCTGGCGTCAAGAGACCATTTGTCCTCACTCTTGAAATGCTCTACGACATATTGAAGGAATCGTACCGATGCCAGGCCGCGGTACTGCTTGCGGCAGTTTCGGCGGTGTTCCAGGTACACCTTCTTGCCCTCGTCTGACTTGTAGCGTTGTATCTTTCCGTTATAGAGAAACACGGTTCCACGCTTAATTTCGTTCTTGATCGTATTATACGGTCGTCCCAGATGCTTGGCGATGCGGTAGAGTGACCAGCCATCCTTCAATCGAACTTCAATTTCGTGCCTTTCTTCGCTCAAAAGGTGTTGACCTTTTCTGTGTTCTGTGGTATAATTGGTATTGTCCATAGTGGCGATCCTTTCGAATTGGTGTTGTAGCAAACTCAATTCTACCACTGAATCGTTACTATGGATATCCTTTTTTGAAAACTAACTATTGCAACTTCATTTTACAATGCGCGGATATTTTTCTGCCGAAGGATGCGAAGCCCCGCCATGAAAAGCGAACCTCCTGAAAAAATAAAAAACCTTTCCCCAAGACAGCCTCTCCTTGCCTTTGTCAAAAATCCGGACAAAGTACCATTGAGGTTGTCTTGGGGAAAGTTCTTGAAGAGAGAGGGAGGTTTGGAGGGGGAGAGGGACTTCTCTCCAAGAAGTCCCTCTCCCCCTCCAAGGTCTTTTCCCTCTCCCTCCAAGGTCTTCTTCTCCTCTCTCTCCAAGGTCAGGCACGGCTGTGGCGGATGAGGGACCAGAGGATGATTGCCGCCTGAAGCGGGATTCCGATAAAGAAGATCATCCAAACGTTGTAGCTGTGGTAAATCAGCATTTGCAGGTAAGCCGACGCAAGAAGGGTCCAGCAAAAAACGGAGCGGAAAACGATGACGCAGACCGAGTAATGCCACTTCTGACTGAACAGAGCCAGCACCAGCATCGACGCCGGCACCGCCCAGACGAACGCCATCCACATCCCCTTGGAGTAGATCGCCGTGCTGAAAAAGACCGCCGTTGCCGCCAGCCAGACCGCGCACGCCGCGAGCAGCTCCACGCCGATGCGGTAGAGGTTTTCGCTCTTGGGAAAGTCGAAATTCTTTTTCTGCTTTCCCGCGTCCTTTGTGACGAAATAATCCACCGTCACCCCGAACATCTGCGCCAGCTGAGTCAGCACCTTCAGGTCGGGCAGCGCCTCTCCGCGTTCCCATTTGGAGACCGACTTGTCCGAATAGTTGATCTTTTCCGCCAGCTCTGCCTGTGTCAGACGGGCATTTTTGCGCAGCTCGGTGAGATTGGCGGCAACGATTTCTTCAAGATTTTCCATACGTTCCGTGTTTTTCCGCCTTTCCGCTTCCGTCCTTTTTCCGGTGCGGCAGCCTCTGCTTCAGCTGAGCGACCGACTCCCGCAGGATCTCCGGTGCCAGCAGATTTTCCCGCAGGGAAAAGACGAAATGCTTGAATTTCCGCCGGTCGTACAGCTCCGCAATGTTTTTCTGCAGTGCCTGAAGGCGGACGGTGAGATGGTTGTCGTTCGCGAATTTCCGGACCTTTGCCAGCAGGTTGAAGGAATAGCACAGGTCCACAAGGAGCAATCCGAAAAAGATTCCCAGGAAGAAGGAGAGGATGATATTGTCGAAAAACCAGGTGACAATGTGGTGAAAGACCGGGTGAATGGCGTAGCAGTAGAGCGCGCCGAGCAGGGTCCAGTAAAGCGAGAACTCCGGGCAGATGATGCCCTCCACGTTGCCGGGCTTCCGGGAATAGTCCCACAGCTTGACGTGCATTCCCACAATGAAGATCTTGCCCGCCGCGTATTCAATGGCGGTCATAGCCGCGCCGATGAGCAGGACCCGGATCAGCACGCGCGGGAAAGGAGGGACGGAGGAAAAGTCGGCGGAGGCGAGCCCGTAGAGGACCCAGAGCCCGAAGCCGTAGAGCGGCAGGAAGGGACCGACCAGAAAGCCGGGGTTCATCCACTTCTTCTGCGAAAAAAAACGACGGTAAAGCAGCTCAAGAAGCCAGCCGAGCGTGCCGCCGAGGAAGAACAGGAGAACAAGCGTCAGAAAAAGCCGCATAGCGGGGAGATCCTTTCTGCAATGATAGTAGGATAATATGATATCTTGATTGTTACCCTTATTATACCGCAAAAATGCGGAATTGTCAATTCCTTTTCCGAAAAAGGGAAAAAGCAACACACCCCCGTCCGTATCGGGCGGGGGTGTGTTATGTGCTTCTGCCGGTTGGGTTGGTTCCGGCGGAAAGCTACGCCTTAAGCAAGCGCGTTGATCTTCTTGGTGAACTGGCTCTTTTTGCGAGCCGCGGCGTTCTTATGGATGATTCCGTAAGCCGCTGCCTGATCGATCTTCTTCACCGCTTCTCTGTAAGCCGCCTGTGCCGCTTCCTTGTCACCGGAAGCCACAGCCGCGTCAAACTTCTTGATCTCGGTCTTCAGAGCGGACGCGTGCATTTTGTTCTGCAGGGTCTTCACCTTGATAACCTTGACTCTCTTCTTTGCGGATTTGATGTTCGGCATCGATTTTACCTCCCTTTGTATTTGCCGCTTGCGCGACATGGAATGGTATGCCTGAAAAACGGCGCCTGAGAGGGTGCGCACGGTCTTTCATCCATATACCCTGATATTGTATCACATTTTTCTCCGGATTGCAAGTGGTTTTTCAAAAAAAATCCGCTTTTTTTCCGACTTTTTTATTTGTGAATTTTGACAAGAACCGACCGCATCCCTCTGTTTCCGCGTCTCTGTGTCCGGACCCTGCCTCCGCACGTGCCGATTTCCGCCCCGATCCGCCTGATAAGCCCCCCGATTCCCCATCCATAAATGAAAAGAAGACAAAATATCAAAAAAATCTCGGAAAAGCCTTGACAAACCGAAAAAAAGGTGGTAAAATAGTAAACTGCATTATAATCGCCTGTTTTATGGCTGCTTTTCAAAATGCCTGCAAAAAACCGACCGGTATTTTGCACAAAACGGCACGCCGGCAGCTTCCTTTTTTCGGGATATGAGCAGGCGACGTCCGATTTTCCGGTTCGCGCGCTCTGCTCCCTGCTTTCCCCTGCCGCGGAAGGCGGCTTCGCAGGGGTGTCCTGCGTGCGGTCGCGCAACCCAAATTTCTGAATGGAGTGATGGAATCAATGATCAATGTAAAAGAGCAACGGCTTGGACAGAACACCCGGAAGAGCTTTGCCAGATCCCGCTTCGACTATCCGCTTCCCAATCTGGTCGAAATTCAGACCAAATCCTACAAGTGGTTTCTCGACGAGGGGCTGAAGGAGGTCCTGCAGGACGTTTCTCCGATCACGGACTATTCCGGTAATCTTGTCATCGAGTTCATAGAGTATTCCCTCGACACCGAAAAACCGAAGTACCCGGTTGAGGAGTGCAAGGAGAGAGACGTGAACTACGCGGCGCCGCTGCGGGTCAAGGTCCGTCTGACCAATAAGCAGACGGGCGAGGTGAAGGAAGCCGAGATCTTTATGGGCGACTTCCCGCTGATGACCGAGACCGGCACCTTTGTCATCAACGGCGCGGAGCGTGTCATCGTTTCCCAGATCATCCGTTCTCCGGGTATGTACTATTCCTCCGAGATCGACAAGGCGGGCAAAAAGACCTACGCCACCACGGTCATTCCCTACCGCGGCGCGTGGCTGGAGTATGAGGTCGACGCGAACGGCGTGATGGCGGTCCGCATCGATAAGACCAGAAAGGTCCCGCTGACGATGTTTTTGCGCGCGCTGTCCTTTGAGAGCGGGGAGACGCTGGAGACGCGCGAGCAGATCTATGAGAAGTTCGGAGAGGACGACAAGCTTGCCATTACCTTCGACCGCGACGAGAGCGAGGAGCTCGCCGCCGCGAACCGCTCAACGGTCAGTGTCGAGGC
>CAZGQH010000189.1:0-4005 GCA_964527575.1 uncultured Lachnospiraceae bacterium | reverse complement strand
CCTATCGGGAGGAAGATCGGGAGCGGGTGCAGCGGGCTCTTGCCGACGCGGCCTTTTCGGAGGAGCTGGAAAAGCTTCCGAAGGGAATCGATACGCCCCTGACCAAAGAATTTGACGAGGAAGGGGTGAATCTTTCGGGCGGGGAGTCTCAGAAAATTGCCATTGCCCGGATTTTTGCCGGTGAATACAGTTTTATCATTATGGATGAACCTTCCGCTGCACTGGATCCTCTTGCGGAATATCAGCTGAATCATACCATTCTCGGAAGAGCTGCGGATGACGGCAGAACGGTGCTTTTTATTTCCCACCGCCTTTCCACGACCCGCATGGCCGACCGTATTTACATGTTTGCCGAGGGAAAAGTGGCGGAATCCGGTTCGCATGAGGAATTGATGGCATTGGACGGCGATTACGCCAGAATGTTCCGCCTGCAGGCGAGCAAGTACCGGGAACAGGCGTGGGAGCAGGAAACGCTGTGATCGCCTGGCGCAGGGAAAAGAGGTTTTGTTCCGAAAAAACTTTTTGCGCTTTTGGTCTGACAGAAAAGCGATGACGAAGCACAGGAAGCATCGGGAACGGCAGATATTAGGCAGGCAAAACCGCTGCCTCGCCGTACAAACAGCATAAAAGCAGGGCTGCGTTATACGCATGAAAAGCGTATAACGCAGCCCTGTTCCGCAATAAGAAGAATGGTACGGAAGGGGGTGCATGCAGGAAAAAAGCAGAATATCGATGTGATCTTTCTCATCGCCAGAGCGTTTCCGGGTCAAATCCGAAGACCTGAACGACTTCCATTTGTTCCGAGCTTGCGAGATCCTGCGGGGTGACCACAAGGCCTCCGTCGGAATCGAGGTCGATGCCGAACTGTTTGTAGGCGTACCAGACGATATGGGCGCACTGGGTCCTTTGACACTTGTTTTTGTCGCTGAGAACGCCGGCTGTGATGTCGTATTTCAGCCCCACGAGATTTTCCCGGGCGAAGCGGGCGACTTCGTTTTTGGTGGTACCTTCCGTTTTGGGGGAGAGAATGAGGAAGGTTACCCGATCGGTGAAATCCCCGATCGAATCGATCGAGCTTTTGGATCCGTAGGCGCTGGTCTGCAGTACTCCGCCGTCTGCGGCGTCGGTGACAAGGCCGGCATGCCCCATATCAATGCCGGCAAAACGGGTGGAGGAGGTGATGACCACATCTCCCTCCTCGAGATAGCAGTGAGTCACATCCCGGTCGACATAGCTTGTACTGAAAAAGGGAGCAAAGTATCGGTTTGTGGTTTGATATTCCCCGAAATAGTCCCCCTGAATCTGAAGAAGCGTCCGCTTCCCCTCTTCGCCCCGGGCGAAGCAGCGGTCCACGCCCGCCCGGCCGAGACCGGTCTGGCGGCAGAGCAGGTCGTAGTCATCGTCGGTAAGGACCTCTTTTTGGAGAATCTCTGTCAGATCTTCCCGTTTATAATCGGGGTGCCAGTAGACAGCGGAGGCGTTGGCGATAAAGAGAGCCGTCTGCAAACCGATGGCGATCAGCAAAAGGGTTGCCGCCGATACGATCAGGATGGTCAGTCCTATCTTTTTGCGGCTTCTTTTCACTCGTTCACCCATCGGTACACCTCCTTTCCGGTAGAGCGGGAAATTCGATTCTTTTTTTACAGTATAGCAGTTCATTTTGTTAAAGTCAAAAGAAAGGAGGTCTTTTTATATGAATTTTTTATGAATTCTTTGTGAGCCGGAATACGATTGAGGAATAGGGGAATGCCGCGGTTATCCGGCATTTACTTTCGCGGCTTCAGCTTCAGGCGGAAAAGGTGACGGAGCATGGCCCTGCCGTTGAAGGGAACGAGGGGGTAGAGATAGCTCCGGCTGCCGTCGATCGATTTGTTGGAGGCGATGATAATGACGATGAGGGCGGTACCGGCCACAAAGCCGATGATGCCAAAAAAGCCTACCAGAATAAAGAGCAGCATCCGCATGAATTTTAAGGCGTAGCCTAGCTCAAAGGAGGGCTGCGTGAAATTGGAGATGGCCACAAAAGCCATATATAGGATGACCTCGGGGATGAACCACCCCACCTCTACGGCGAAATCTCCCATGATGAGACCGGCCACCACCGACAGGGAATTGCCCAAAGTGGACGGGGTGTTCAGAGAGGCCAGCCGGAGGCCGTCAAGCATGAGTTCCACAATGATGATCTGAAAGAAAATGGGCAGTGCCGGGTTCCCCTCCACCTTGATGAAGTCGAGCCAGGAGGGAATATATTGGGGATTGGTGACTAAAAGGTACCAGATCGGGGTAAAAAAGAGGGTGATGAAAAAGATCAGGGTTCGCACGAAGCGTTGGTAGGTGCCCACAATAGGGGGAAAATAGTAGTCGTCGCTTTCCTGGGTAAAGTCGAAGATGGAGGTGGGGAGCAGCATGGCCTGCGGGGAATTGTCGCAGAGAATGATGAGATTGCCCTCCATCAGCGTGGCGGTTGCAGTATCGGGCCGCTCGGTGTAGCGGAATTTGGGGAAGATGTTGTACCAGTGCTTCTTGATGAGACATTCGGCCAGCGACTGCTGTCCCATGGTGAGGGAGTCCACATCAATTTCTTCGAGTTTTTTCTTCACAGTGGCCACGAAGGCGGGATCGGCCAGGGTCTCGTCGTAGCAGAGCGCCACATCGGTCTGGCTCACCTTGCCGATTGTCACCTTGTATATCACTAAATTACTCGAGCGGATGCGGCGGCGCAGGGCGGCGATGTTGGTCTTCAGAAGCTCGTTGAAGCCGTCCCGGGATCCAAAGAGCACGCGGTCGTTGTCGGGTTCCTCCGCAGATCGGGCAGGGAGGGAGCGGGTGTCGGTGATAAAGGCTTCGTTCAGCCCATCGACCAGCAGAGCGGAGGCTCCGGCGAAGAGCTGTCGGCTGATATTCTCAATCCCGCTCTCCTTGGAGGCATCGCCGTAGGGCACCAGCTCGGCCAGGAAGCTGTCGGCTGTGAAGGGGGACAGTTTTTTTCCGATGCTTTGATAGCGGTGGACCAGATCGCCGAGGAGGCTGTCGCTGGAAAGGGTAGAAAAAAAGTAGAGGGAGGCGGCGTGGCCGTCGATCTCCAGCTCTCGTTTTTTACAGTCATAGCATTTGTCGAGGCCGATGGCTGCCTCTAACAGGCGGCAGTTTTCGGTATAGTTGTCGGTCAGCGGGGTCATGATCGTCTCCTTCTTGTTGTTTCCTATAGTATGCGGCGGTCGGCGGCATTTTATGAAGAGAAACCCGTCAGAGGGAAAAAACGGAATGCCCTTTACAAGTGTCCGGAAAGATGCTATAATACTGCCGTATCCGGTTTAGAAAAAGAAAGGCGGGAATCAGAATGGCTCTGTCCAATGCTAAAAAAGTGAAGATTCTTTTCGGAATCGCACTGGTTATTATTGTATTTATTTTTTCGATCGTCTTTTTTCAGTTTCCGGATAACACGCTGGCGAACTTTGTTTTCCGGGTGGAGGAAGATGGCTATGCCACCTTGATGGGCTATACCGGAAATGCCAAGCATCTGGAGGTTCCCGACAGTTATGAAGGGCATGAGGTGCGTTATGTGGCCGCTTATGCCTTCGGGGGGCATTACAGCCTGCTGGAGTCGATTGTGCTGCCCGACAGCGTGGTGTCGATCGACGAATACGCTTTCGCCAACTCGCCGGCGCTGAAGAAGGTCAAGCTTCCCGCGAAGCTTGAGTCTATCGGACGCGGCGCCTTTTCTCTGTGCCCCAAGCTGAAGGATATGGTGAAGCTATGCGCCGATGTGGATGCCTACCTGTGCTATGCGTACTTAGGTGATGTGGGCGACTCTGTCACTGGTGACAAGAAGGCCCAGAAGTTTGAGGACGACTATATTGAGGAGGTCTTCGAATGCCTGAAGGAGGAGGGTGTCAAGGCCGTCACCTATATGCCCACCCGCAACACCATGGCTCAGCTGGAAAAGCTCCGGGGCCTGTGTGATCAGTATGGTATGTTCCAGATTTCCGGCGAGGACATCAACAC
>CAZGQH010000188.1:0-4075 GCA_964527575.1 uncultured Lachnospiraceae bacterium | reverse complement strand
GACGAAGAACACCAAGCTGAGCTATGTCCATTTTCCGGCCATTGAGTCGGGCTATGACTACGAATACACCGCCATGTATATGGTCATCGACTTAAAGTTCAAGGACGGCAGCTATCTTTCCGCCTTATCCGCTCTCGACCAGAACGGCTTCGGCATGGATCCGGTGGCCAAGGGCTCTTCTAATTCGCTCTATTCCAACCAGTGGAACTACATCGAATCGAATATCGGCGACGTGGCGGCAGGAAAGGTGATCGACAGTGTCTATGTCTATTACCGCAAGGACTCCACCGTGGACCTGCACCGCTTCCTCGCCTATTTTGACGACCTTCTGATCGAAAACCGGGCGGATGTGACCTACGAGCACCTTTCCGATTATGTGGATACCCGGCGGGGCACCAACAACACCACCGCCTTTTCCCGGGGACTGACCACCCCCTTCTGCGCAATGCCGAACGGGTTCAATCTTTATACGCCGGTGACCAACTCGGGCTCCAATACCCACTATAACTATTTCGTAAGCGAGATCAAGCACTTCAGCGTCTCCCATATTCCCTCCACCTGGACGGGGGACTACGGCACCTGGCAGTTCATGGCCAATACCTCGCTGAATACCGAAGATCTCACCAAGATCACCAGTACTTCGATTCGCACCGATCTTTTGGGCGCGTCCTTCCGCCATGAAAACGAGACCGCCAAGGCGCACTACTACAGTGTTACCTTTGACGAGGGCAGCCGTGCCTCGGGCGTGAAGGTCGAGATGACCCCTACCGTCCACGGCATCTATGTCCGTTTCACCTTCCCGGAGGGGACGGAAAACTGCAACATCATTTTTGACTGCGTGCGGGCGGACGGCAGCCTCTCTCTGAAAGAGGACGGCAGCTTTACCGCCAAGAGCAATCATACCGATCGAGGCTCCACGCCCCTTCAGGTGGCGGGCCAGTTCGACCAGAAGCCGACTGCCGTGAAAACTGTCGGCAAGCAGGGCATCGCGGTCTTCCCGGCGGGAACCACCGAGGTGACCATGAAGTTCGCCACCTCCTTTATCTCGGCCAAGCAGGCCTCGCACAATTTGGAGCTGGAGATCCCCGCTTCCGCCACCTTCGACAGCACCTTTGAAAAGGCACAGAAGGCCTGGGATGATATCTGCGGTATGATCGAGGTGGAGGGAGCAAGCAATACCCAGCGGATCACCCTCTACTCCTGCCTCTATCGGATGTATTCCTACCCCAACCTCTACAGTGAAAACGAGGGAACCGAAGAAAATCCGGTCTGGGTCTACGCCAGTCCCTATAAATCCGGGCGGAAAACCGCCGGCAAGCTCTATGTGAACAACGGCTTCTGGGATACCTACCGCACGGCCTGGGCCGCCTATGCGCTCCTCACCCCCTCCCTCGACGGGGAGATGCTCAACGGCCTGGTTCAGCATTACAACGACAACGGCTGGATCCCCCGCTGGGTGGCGCCCGGCGGCACCAATTCCATGCTGGGCACCAGTTCGGACATCATCTTTGCCGACGCCTATGTAAAGGGCATCGAATTCGACTATGAGACCGCTTTTGAATCGATGCTGAAGAATGCCGCCACCGTGCCGGGCGATGTGACAAACGGCGGCCGGGCAGAGAACAATACCGCCATTTTCAAGGGATATGTCTCCAACGCCACCGGCTACGGCTTCTCCTGGACCATGGAGGACTACATATCGGACTACTGCATCGGCGTCATGGCCACGAGGCTCGGTTATGCCGACGAGGCGGAGTATTATTTTAACCGCGCCCGCTTCTATGTGAACATGTTCAATAACAGCGCCAAGTTCTTTATGGGTAAGAACGCAGAAGGCTCCTGGACGAGCGGTTCGAACTACAACGGCGTGGGCTGGTGGGGCGACTATTCCGAGACCAACGGCTGGACGATGGCCTTTGCACCGGTCTATGACGGGAACGGTCTTGCCGCGCTCTACGGCGGGAAGGATGGGCTGATTGCCAAGCTGGATGCCTACTTTGACAACAGCCTCGACGCCATGAAAAAGGTGGCGGTGGGAACCATCCATGAGATGGTGGAGGCAAGAGAGGTTCGCATGGGTCAGTATTCCCACTCGAATCAGCCCGCCCATGCCATCCCCTACCTCTACGCCTATGTCGGTCAGCCCTATCGCACCCAGGAGTTGGTCCGGGAAGTGCTCTCCCGCCTCTATGTGGGCAGCGAAATCGGGCAGGGCTACTGCGGCGACGAGGACAACGGCGAAATGTCGGCCTGGTATGTCCTGTCGGCCATGGGCTTCTATCCCCAGAACATGGGCAGCGGCGAATATGTGATCGGCTCCCCGCTCTTTGAAAAGATGACGGTTCATCTGGAAAACGGCAAGGATCTTGTCATCACCGCAAAGAACAACTCTTCGAAGAATATCTATATTCAGTCGATGACGGTGAACGGAAAAGATTACAATAAAGCCTTTATCACCCATGAGGAGCTCCAGAAGGGCGGCGAGATTGTCTTTGTCATGGGCGACAAACCCTCGACTTGGGCTACCGACGCCGATGCCGCACCCCCCTCGCTGACGACTGGCGACAAGCGTGCCGATCCCGCCGAGGATCTGGTGACCACCCGTCTTGCGATCCGGACGACTGCTTTTGATCCCGCCACGGCGACCAGCGGGGTCTATGCCGACGGCGTGGAAGATCCCACCAAGCTCTTTGACAACGACAGCAACACCTATACCACGCTTCAGGACGGCGCTTCGCTGCTCTATTTCTCGAAAAAGGCGTCCCGTCTGCTTCTCTATACCGTTTCCTGCGTCAGTTCCGCCCGCGCACCGTCAACGCTTACCCTGGAGGGCTCGGCCGACAACGGCGTCACCTGGGTGACGCTGGACGAGAGAAAAGACGTCACCTTTGAATTCAGCAAGTATACCCGCGCCTTTGCTGTCCCGGACGAGGCCTTCGGCAATTATACCTGCTATCGCCTCACGATCGGCGGAAAGAGCAATCTGCAGGTTTCGGAGGTGGAGTTCCTCGCCCTCTCCGGTGACGGGGATCCGGGAACACTCTCGGCAAAGCCGGAAAATCCCGGCCGGGAGAGCATCGATCCTTCCACTCCGGAGAATCCGGATAATCCCGATACGCCCGGTACTACCGATACCCCCGATACCGAAGCCCCCGGTGAGAAAGATCCGGATAAGGACAATTCAGCCCTCGGTCTTATCATCGGCTTGGTTGTCGGTGCGGTGGTGGTCGCCGGCGGCGCCGTGACCTTCGTTATCGTCTACAGAAAGCAGCGGAAGAAACAGTCGTAATGCGGATCGTTTTGCCCGTCTTTCGCGCGTTACCGTGACGGCCAGAAGGATCTGTCATAAAAAACAGAATCATGCGTTTTTAAAAGCACCAGATAAGGAAGGTTTTGTACAAAAAGCGGTGTATCCCAGTTTGTCGGGATACACCGCTTTCTTGCTTTTGGAAAACCGTCAATAGAGTTTTCCTGCTTGTTGCCGGATACGACACACGCCATACCACATACAGTCTGTTGTTTTTCGCCGGTCTGTCCGAATGTTATTTTCTGTTCCTGCCCTGGATTTTTACCGCAGCGTCGCCTTTTCTGCTCCTGTCACCGTAAGGTCATATCCCAATCAGCCGGTCATTCGGTTGTATCCGGCTGAATGGGCCAAAAAATAACCGGTGTACGTGTAAATGAAAAAATCCGTCTTGATTTTCTTTACCGATAAGATTTTTTTACAACTATATGGTATAATGGTTTAAACAGATAAACGAAAGGAGGCTAAACCGATGCCGGAACACAGCAAGACAATCAGACAACTGGCAGAAGAATTCAAAAGCTGTCAAAAGATTTTATCGGCTTTAGGCGATGAAACCCGTCAGCACCTGATTCTGGAAATGATGAAAATAGAAGATTGCGGCGGCGTGCGCGTTGGAACCATTACCGAAAGAACGAATCTGTCGCGTCCGGCAGTATCTCATCATATTCAGATTCTGAAAGAAGCAGGTATTTTGAAAATGCGGCAGGAGGGTACCAAGCATTACTATTATTTCGATGCGGATATGGAGGCAATGGGAAGGCTGATACG
>CAZGQH010000187.1:0-4084 GCA_964527575.1 uncultured Lachnospiraceae bacterium | reverse complement strand
CTTCATAAAAGCGTCACATATCCTGATTATACTGGTAACATACATCCGGCGGCAAAACTCCTTCCGCCGGAATCCGATATACCCCTTCCTGCCCGGAATTCCGGGACAGGAGCATCAGGAAAGGTCTTTGGTACTTGATGATGGATAATAAATCCCCCTTTTTCCCTTCCGACTCCGGTAGTGAACCCGGTCGGGAGAATCCGGAGGCTTCGGCAAATTCTGCCCCCGAAAAGAAAAACGACGGCAGCTACGAGGTTGCCTTTGGCGCCGGGTCGGAGGAAAACACAAGCTACAGTCAAAACGGTTATAATGCCTATGGCTTTAATGCCAACGGCAGCGGCGGATACTATGCTTCAAACGGCAGTGCAGGCGGCCCGAACGGCTCTGGCAGTCAGAAAAACGGATATTCCCCCCGCTTGTTTGATCAAAAAAACGACCGGAAGCATTGGCCTGCCACGCTGCTTCTCACGCTGTCGATCGTTTTCTTCACTCTGTCGATCATTTTTTCGGCCGCTACTATTCTTCTTTTGCCGAATGTCAATTCCGACTATACTACAAAAAACCAACCCGGCGTATCCGAATCGCTCCTCCCCTGGGTCAACCCCGGCGAGCTGCGTGACGAGGAAGCCGGCGTCAACGCTGCCGCCAAAGCCTCCGACTCGGTGGTCATGATCGCCGCCAGCTCCCAGAACAGCACTTCCAACGGAAGCGGCCTGATCTGGGCCAGCAGTTCCTCTGCCTCTTATTCCTATATTCTCACCTGCCATCACGTGAGCGAGGGACAGAATGAGATTAAGATCACCCTGAATAACAATGCCAGCTACTACGCCGAGCTGGTGGGCTCGGATCCCCGCACCGATATCGCCATTCTGCGCATCGAGGCCTCCGGCCTTCCCGCCGTGGTTCTGCCCAGTGAGGACAGCAGCCTGCGCGTCGGACAGTCGGTCATCGCCATCGGCAATCCGCTCGGCACTCTGGGCAACACCGTCACCGACGGCATCCTCTCCTCCCTTGCCCGCACGATTTCGGTCGAGGGAACCACCATGGAGGTCATCCAGACCAGCGCCGCCGTGAACCAGGGCAACTCGGGCGGCGGACTCTTCGACATGAACGGTCAACTCATCGGCATGGTCAACGCCAAGGTGAGTCAGACCGTGGCGGAGGGCATCGGCTTTGCCATTCCCTACCCCACGCTGAAGACCATCGCCGGAGAGATCATCGAAAAGGGCTATGTCTCCGGACGTCCCCGGCTGGGCATCACCACCGTAGAGATCAACAGCCTCGAATCCTATCTGGCCGCTATCAAAAAATACCCCGATCTCGAGGCATTTGCCTCTCAGAAAACAGTCCTCCAGAGCTATTTCATCTCGGGCATCTATGTCGTGGATGCTTCGGATGTACTGAGCTATGCGGAGGGCAGCGCCGAATTTGAATTCGGCGACCGCATTTACGCCATCGGCGCCGCACAGGTCACAAGCGGCGAGGAAATCACAGCGGCCCTGAACCAATACGCCGCCGGTGACTCGATTCAGATCACCGTTGTCCGTCGCAACTCCCTTGTCAGCATTCAGCTCACCTTAGGCGAGCTGGGAAAATAAAAGAATCCGTAAAAGGAGAATTCCATGTATAACATCCTGGTCGTAGACGACGAAGAGAAGCTCCGCTCCCTGATCCGCAAATATGCCGAGTTCGAAGGACACACGGTCAGCGAGGCCACCAACGGCATGGAGGCCATCACAATCTGCCGTGACCGCCGCTTCGATATCATCATCCTCGACATCATGATGCCGATACTCGACGGTTTTTCCGCCTGTGCCGAGATCCGCAAGCTCTGTGACACACCGATCATCATGCTTTCCGCCCGGGGCGAAGAGTACGATAAGATCAACGGATTCCGCATGGGCATCGACGACTATGTCGTCAAGCCGTTCTCCCCCAAGGAGTTGATGCTCCGTATCGACGCTATCTTAAAGCGCACCTCCGCCAAAGAAGCCGCTCCCAAGCGGGAAGTCTTTACGCTGGAGGGACTGACTGTCGACTTCACCGCCCGCATCGTCTATGTGGACGGGGTCAAATCCGACCTTTCCCCCAAGGAATACGATCTGCTCTTCTATCTCATCAAAAATGCCAATATCGCCCTCACCCGCGAAAAACTGATCTGTGAGGTCTGGGGCTACGATTTCTACGGAGACGACCGCACACTGGACACCCATATCAAGCTTCTGCGGCGTTCTCTCGGCGAATACAGCAAGTTCATCGTGACCTTGAGAGGAGTCGGATATCGCTTTGAAACCAACAGCTAAATCGGAAAAAGAACTCCTCACCATCCGCTCCAAAGTCTTTCTCGGTTTTCTTCTGCTCATCGTTGTGACGCTGGTGCTTCTCTGGCTCTGTCAGGTAGTCCTCTTCGGCCTGATCTATTCTAAGACACGGGTCAATGAGATCAAGGCCACCGCCCGTCACACCCTGCTGCAGGCCGATAAAGCCTCCTTTTATGCCGAGCTCTCCTCCGCCACAGCGAAAAATTCCCTCTGCGCCATGGTCCTGAACGCCGACGGCAGCAGCGCCTACAACGCGGAAAACACCAATACCTGTCTAATCCACTCCCTCACCCCGCCTGAGCGGGAGAAACTTGTCAACCTGATGCAGGAGAGCGGAAAAAATCTCTTCAGCATCACCTATGACCCGGTGGCCGACATCTACGATTTCAAGCCGATCACCGTCTATGCTCCGATCGCCTCCAACGCCGTATTGGTGGAGCACTTCACCCACAACGGCGAAACCATGACCCTTCTTTTGGACGGCGTCATCTCGCCGGTGGGCACAGTCACCAAAACCTCCGCCTCCCTTCTCGTGGTTCTCGGCGGACTGCTTGTTCTGATCGCCCTTCTGATGGCCACCTATATCGCCAGAACCATCGCCAAACCCATTTCGAAAATCAGCCGTCAGGCCAAAAATCTGTCGGGCGGAAGCTACGAGGAGGTGGAGGGAGGCACCCGTGAGGTGGCGGAGCTGAACGAGGCTTTGGGCAACGCCTGCCGGGAGCTCGGCAAGGTTGAGAGCATCCGCAAGGAGCTGATTGCCAACATCTCTCACGATCTGCGCACCCCGCTGACCCTGATCGGCGGCTACGCCGAAATGATGCGCGACCTGCCCAGCGAGATCACGCCCGAAAACCTTCAGACGATCGTGGACGAAACCTCCCGCCTGACCTCCCTTGTCAATGATATGCTCGATATCTCCCGGCTGGAGAGCGGACGGGTTATTCCCAAAAAAGCGCCCTTCTCTCTGACGGACGTAATCAGACAAACCACCGAGCGCTACGGCGAACTCACCCGGCAGAAGGGCTATTCCTTCTCCTTCGACTATACCGAAAATGTCACCGTCACCGCCGACAAGGAGCTCATCCTTCAGGTCTTCACCAACCTTCTCAACAACGCCATGACCCATACCGGCGAGGACGGAAAGATTTCGGTTCGCCAGATTCTGGCCGACGGTAAAGTGAAAATTGAAGTAACCGATACCGGCGAAGGCATCGAGCCGGACAAGCTCCCTTTGATCTGGGAGCGCTATTACAAAGTGGATACCGCCCACAAACGGGCTGCCAAAGGTACCGGCCTGGGGCTTTCCATCGTCCGCTCGGTCATCGACCTGCACGGAGGGAGCTACGGCGTCCGCTCCGCGCCCGGTGCCGGTTCCACCTTCTGGTTTGCCCTGAAACTCGAGGGCTGACAGCAATTCCTGTTTTAGCGAGAGAGTGAGGGGTCACCGTCCCTACAAACCAAGCTTCTCTTCTCTCTTCTAAATAAAACGGCCGCTCTCTTCCGGAAGATTCTTCTCTTTAGAGGAACCTTCCGGAAGAGGGCGGTCTCGCTTTCCATAAAGAACTAAAAACAGACAAAAGCGATTCTTTTCCGCAAACCAAACAAACGGTCCGCGGAAACTTTCATGAAACGGTTTGTGGGATGAGTACTGCTCTTGTGAAGGGTAAGGCGCAGGGGGGAGCCATCGGCAGAGATGCCGTCTGGGACTTTCATGAAACGGTTTGTGGGATGAGTACTGCTCTTGTGAAGGGTAAGGCGCA
>CAZGQH010000186.1:0-4112 GCA_964527575.1 uncultured Lachnospiraceae bacterium | reverse complement strand
AGGGCACCAACGAGCCCTACCGCATCATGACCTCCCGCAGCGAGTACCGGCTGCTCCTCCGGCAGGACAACGCCGACGCCCGCCTGACCCCCCTCGGCCATCGGGTAGGTTTGATCGACGAGACACGCTTTGCCGCTTTTGAGGAAAAACAGGCTGCCATCGCCGGGGAGATCGCCCGGGCGGAGCACCTCTTCTTCTCCCCCGGGGAGGTCATCAATCAAATTCTCGACGAAAACGGCCTCCCCCCGCTGACCACCGGCATCTCGCTGGCCGACCTGCTCCGTCGCCCGGCGCTGAACTACGAAAAGCTCGCCCCCGTCGACACCGACCGACCGCCCCTTTCCCGCGCGGTTTTCTACGCCGCCGAGGTGGCCATCAAATACGAGGGCTATATCAAGCGCCAGCTGGCCGAGGTCAAGCGCCAGAAGCGGCTGGAGGACAAGAAGATTCCCCCCGACTTCGACTACGGCAAAATCCCCGGCATCCGCATCGAGGCCCGGCAGAAGCTCGAAAAGCTCCGCCCCTTCGATCTCGGCGCCGCCTCCCGCATCTCGGGGGTCTCCCCGGCGGATATTTCCGTGCTTCTCCTTTCCCTCGAAAAACAAGCCAAGGAGCCATCCTTATGACGCTTTCGGAAGAGATCCAATCAATTTTCTGTCAGGCCGGACTGGCCGAATACGCAACTGACGGTTGCATAGCCTCCTTTGAGACCCTCCTGACCCTGCTTCTGAAGACCAACGAGACCTGCAATCTCACCGCCATCACCGAACCGCATGAAGTGATCCTGCGGCATTTTGCCGACAGCCTGACGGCCGCCAAATACCTGCCGGAAGGCGCGACCGTGATCGATGTGGGCTGCGGCGGGGGCTTTCCCTCGCTGCCCCTGGCCATCGCCCGCCCCGACCTCAGAATCACCGCCCTCGATTCCACCGCCAAAAAGCTGGCCTTTGTGGAGACGGCGGCAAAGACCCTTTCGCTACCTGTCACAACGCTTGCCATGCGGGCGGAGGAGTATGCCGCCGGACGGGAAAAATTTGACGCGGCAATCTCCCGGGCGGTGGCGCGGATGAACCTACTCACCGAGCTCTGCCTGCCTCTTGTAAAAGTGGGTGGAATCTTCCTCGCCATGAAAGGCGCCGACGGCAAAAACGAGCTGGCCGAGGCCGAGGGCGGAATCGCGAAGCTGGGCGGCTCGGTGGCCGCTACCGAGAGCTTCTCGCTCCTCTCCGCCGGCGAGCGCTTTCTCATTTCCGTAAAAAAGGAATCTCCCACCCCGGCGGGTTACCCCCGCCTCTGGGGCAAGATCAAGAAAAAGCCCCTTTGAACGCTGCCGAGAGGCCCCTTGCCGGCAAATCCTTGCCCGACAGGGGCTTTTCTGCTCAATTCCCGGGACAAGTCATCCCGCCCTTCTTTCCGGCAATCTGTCGTTTTTTTGCGGCCGAAACCCGGGTTTTCCGCCATAACGCACTAAAAGACAAATAAAAACACTGCCTGGCGCAATTTTGTATGATGAAAATTCTCCTGTTTTTGATACAATGAAGACAGAAGATTATTGCCAGGCAAGTCCTGTCGCCCGCTGTGTCCCGCGCTTTTTTCGCAAGTTATTACGACAAGGAAGGGTACTTACATGAAGAAAACGATCAGTCTCGCATTGGCACTGATCCTTCTGGCCGGCACGCTGCTGCTCCCGGCCTGCAAGGACAAAACCGGAGCGCCCGATACCTCCGCTCCCACTACGACAGACAAAGGAGCCCCCCCTATGGATCCCACTATCGACAACACCGCCGCCCTCTACGACCTACGGGTCGACGACTTGGTCAACCCGGTCGGCATCGACGACACCGACCCCGCCTTCAGCTGGAAGACCAATTCCGAAACCCTCGGCTGGCGGCAGACCGCCTATCAGATCGTCGTCAAACAGAAGGACGCCACCGTCTGGGACAGCGGCAAGGTAGAGTCCGCCGATTCGGTGGGCATTCTCTACGCCGGAAAGGCCCTTGAGCCCGCCGGAGAATATACCTGGCAGGTGACGGTCTGGAATAAGGAGGGCAAGAGCAAGACCTCCGATACCGCCAGCTTTGAAATGGGGCTCTTCGGCAAAGACGCCTTTCAGGACACCGCCTGGATCAGCGCCCCCGAGGCCAGCCTCGGCGAGGACACGGTCTACACAATCGATTTCGACTTTAAGATTGTAAAAGACAACCAGGGCTTCTGCTTCGGCATGAAGGACAGCGGCAGCTTCGTCATGTGGCAGCTCAACACCTACGATTCCCCCGGCAAGGTCATGCTCCGTCCCCATTTCAAATCGGGCGGCAACTGGACGGCCTATCCCGGCGGCCCGGGCAATGTACAGGCGATTGATGTGACCGCCGCCTTCGGCGGCTCGGCATCCGCCGTTATCGGCAAAATCTTTCACCAGCGCATTGAGGTAAACGGCAAGGTAATCAAGACCTACTTCGGTACCGATGCCGAACATCTGACCTTGGCCAACACCTACACCCATTCGGCGAACATTCCCCTTTACAACATCGGCTTCCGCCACAATTCCGACGGAAGTACCGCCAAGGAGATTGCCTGCTACGACAATATCCTTGTCCGGAATGCAGAAGGGAAAATTCTTTACGAAAACGACTTTTCCGATCCCTCCGACCTGACCTTTGAAGGCGCCGCCCACATCGCGCTGGAGGAGGGAATGGTGCGGGTCGGCACCGAAAGTGCCACCGGCGAGTTCATCTTCGTCCGCACAAACGGCGGCGGCCTTCCCGCCTTCCGCAAGACCTTCACCGTCAAAGAAAATCTCGTTTCCGCCAAGCTCTACACCTCGGGCCTCGGGGTATACGAATCCTTTGTCAACGGCAATCGCGTGGGCAGAAAGCTTGCCGACGGCAGCGTGGAGTACCACGAACTGAAGCCCGGCTTCACCGAGATGGAGGACCGGAAGTTCTACAGCACCTACGACATCACCTGGCTGCTCGAAAAGGGCAGTGCCAACACCCTCTCGGCCATGGTGTCGGGCAGCTGGTGGAGCGACGGCGCCGCCCGGCATTTCGGCAAAAACGACGCCTATCTCGCCAAGCTCGTCCTGACCTATGCCGACGGCAGCAGCGAGATCATCACCACAGGCAGCGACTGGAAAACGGCGAAAGCAAGCCCGGTTCTCTCCGCCGATATCTTCAGCGGCGAATCCTACGACGCCCGGATCTCCACCGCCTGGATGAAGCCCGATTTTGACGACAGCGGCTGGGAGAATGCCATTCCGAATCAAGAGTTCCGGGGCGAGCTTTCGGCCTGGAGCGGCTCCTATATCACGGTGCGGGAGGATTTGACCCGTCCCGCAAAGAGCGTCACAATTTACCAAGGCGTCACCGGGGCTTCCGCCGACGCCTACGGCAAGGTCGTGGTGCTCCGTGACAGCAAGGACGAGGCCTTCACCTTAAATCCCGGCGAGACCGCCCTTGTCGACTTCGGCCAGAACTTCGCCGGTTGGGAGGCCTTCACGGTGGAGGGAGCGGCAGGCACGATTCTCTCGGTTCGCCACGGCGAGATTCTCAACGACGGAAACGGCGCTAAGTCGCGGGGCTGCGACGGCCCCGAGGGCAGCATCTACAACGCCAACTACCGCTCGGCGGCAGCCACCACCCGCTACATTCTGGCGGGAGGCGGAAAAGAGGACTATCATCCTTCCTTCTCCTTCTACGGCTTCCGCTATATCGAAATCACATCCGATAAGCCGGTCACGATCCACAAGGTGGAGGGACAGGTGGTCACCTCGGTGGAGAAAGACACCGGCTTCATGACCACCTCCGACAAGGATGTCAATCAGCTGATTTCGAACATCCGCTGGGGCATGTACTCCAACTACCTGAGCGTCCCCACCGACTGCCCCCAGCGCGACGAGCGCCAGGGCTGGACAGCCGATACCCAGGTTTTCACCAAGGCGGGCAACTATCTGGCCTTCTCCAAGAGCTTTCTTGAAAAATTCTTACTCGACCTGCGGGACAGCCAGGACAGTCTCGGCCGTTATCCCGGTACGGCACCCACCGGCGCCTACAACGGCGGCGACTGGGGCGGCACCGGCTGGGCAGACGCCGGCATCATCGTCCCCTACACCC
>CAZGQH010000185.1:0-4127 GCA_964527575.1 uncultured Lachnospiraceae bacterium | reverse complement strand
GGCGCTGCCGGTCTTCAAGCAGATTCACGAGGTGGAGGTTCGGGATACCGAATTTGAGAAGACCACCACAAAAAAGATCAAGCGCTACAAGATTCATTGAATCTTTTGCCTTTGTTTTTTGAAAATTAAATTTTTACGATTACACAGGAGATTTATCATGTTTGACCGTGTCAAGGAAATTTTAGTGAACGATCTGCACGTTGAGGCCTCGGAGATCACCCCGGAGTCGGAGCTGATCAACGATCTTGGCATCAACTCCCTCGAGCTTGCCGACTTAATCTGTGCCTGCGAAGAGGAGTTCAATCTGGAAATCGAGGACGACGATCTGCGGGAGTTCATCACCGTTGCCGATGTGGTGAAGTTCCTCGAGGAAAAGGCCGCCGGCTGAGCGGTTTTCGGAAGATTGTAATGGCATAACAAAAAGCGGAGCCGCAAGGGTTTACCCTTGCGGCTCCGCTTTTTGTCTCTGTATCGTGGGATTGGGTTCGTTTACCGGCCCGAGATAGTGACGCCCGAGAAGGCCATAGCCGGCAGCACCGAGCCTCCGTTTTCCACCGTTTCTTTCGAGACGGCCTGAAGGTTTCTGAAAAGCTCGGCCAGATTGCCGTTGATCATGGTCTCCCGCAGGGCGGCGGTGATTTTTCCCTTTTCGATGAGAAAGCTGTTCTTGGCAACGCCCGAGAAGTCTCCTTTGCCGTTGGGGCTGCCGCCCGAGAAGCGGTTGACCAAAATTCCCCGGTCGATTCCCCGTATGATCTCGTCAAGAGGGGTGTCGCCCCCTTCGATCACCAGATCGAAGGAATCGTTGGGTGCCCGCTTATTGCCGGTTTTGTTGGCGGAGTAGAGCGAAAGCATGAAGTTTTCGAGCACGCCGTTTCGGATGATATCGTAGTCCTCGGCAAGAAAGCCCTCGGAGGTGCAGCGGGCGCCCCCGACAATCCGGCTGTCGTGAGGCTTGGAGGAGATCGTCAGGCGGTCATCCGCCACCTTTTTGCCCAGTGCGTCCTTCCAGATGCTGGTGCCGTCAAGAATCGGCGTGTCCGAGACAAAATTGGAGAGGGCGCTGTCCACAAACTCGCCCAGCGCGTCGGAGGTGAGCACCATGGTGCCTACAAATTTGCCTTCCAAGGGGATCGTGTCGATCTGTTTCTCCACATCGCAAAGCGAGGCGCGGATATTGCCCAGTTCGATGAAGGGGCGGTCGAGGGAGACTGTGGTGACGCCTGCTCCGAAGAAGGAGGAGGCCTTCTCCCCCTCGTGGGCGGAAAACATCAGAGAGAGCGAGTAGGAGCCAAAGACCCGGCGGAAGTTTCCGCCGAAGGAAGTGCGAAAGACCGATTCGCTGCGGGTGTGATCGACAATCATCTGCTCGATGAGAATCGAGGGATGCTCTTTTCCGATGGTGTCCTTTAATTCGACACTGCGGGCGAAGAGGCGCTCGGTGTCGGGCTCGGGGCAGCCGTCGGTGATATCGTAGCTGTGGGGCTCGCGGCAGAGATCCCAGTTTTCGTCGGGAGAGGCGGACTCGGCTGCCGCGAAGGCGCCGGCAATCGCCTCCTCCACCGCCTCCTTATCAAAGCGGTTGAGGCCGATGCTGCCCTTTCTGCCCCCTACAAAGACGGTAATCGACAGGGAGGCGTTGAAGAGGGTGCGGAAGAGCGAGAAGCGTCCGCCGTCTACATTGAATTCCCGCGTTTCGGAGGAGCTGGCCGAGCACTTGGCCATGTCCGCCCCTCTTTTGCGGCAGGTTTCGATGATTTCTTCGGTGAGAAGAGAGAGATTTGTCATCGTTCGTGATTCCTTTTTTGAAAAATCGCCGCTCAGCGGCCGCCCATGGTGACCTTGCAGCGCAGAGCCGGTCCACCCATGCCCACCGGCATGGGCTGCTTTTTGCCGCAGTAGCCCGAGCTTGCCCAGACCATGTCCTTCGAGACCATGTCCACGGTCTTCAGCATGTCGAAGGCTACCCCCGAGATGGTGGTGTCGAGGATTGCACGGCCGAGCTTTCCTTTTTTGATCTCATAGCCCATGCAGATGCCGAACATAAACTCACCGGTGGTGTCGGCCTGGCCGTTGTTGGTGTCGATGAGGTAATAGCCGTCCTCCACCGAGGCGATCATGTCGGCCAGAGAGGATTCTCCGGGCAGAATGGCGGTGTTGCGCATACGGATCAGAGGCTCGTCCGAGAAGGCGTAGGCGCGGGCGTTGCCCTGGGGCTTCATGCCGAAGTGCAGAGCGCTCTCCCGGTTGTTTAGATAGCCCACCAGGATGCCTTTGTCGATGATCATGGCGTCCTCGGCGGGAGTGCCCTCGTCGTCCACATAGACCGGCAGGGGCGCCGGCTTTCCGAAGGCGGTGTGGGCGAAGTCGACTAAGGTCACAAGCTCTGAGGCCACCCTCTTATTTAAGTTATGGGCCGCCACCGAGCCGCCCAGCACCAGATCGGCTTCCACCGTGTGCCCCACGGCTTCGTGGGCAAGCATCCCGGCCAGCATGCCGTCTAAAATGACGGTCTTGACGCCGGCTTCGGGGAAGATTCCTTCCTTTTTGTGCATCAGTTTCTCATAGAGGTCATCGATGCCGGGAAAGAGCTCTGCCGGGTCGGTGAAGTTTTCGGTGAAGATGCCGGAGCCGCCGAAGGGGGTGAAGAGCTCGATGGGAGTGCCGTCCGCCGTTTCGGCGGCCAGCTGGACATAGATATAGGAGCGGGGGGCGAGGGAATAGGAATGATAGCCGTCCGAGGTGACGAGATGCTTTTCCATGCACTCGTAGCGGGACGAGACAAAGCGGCTGGCCAACTTCGGATAGGTCTTGACGATATAATCGTCCACCTCCCGGCAGAAGTCGGCATAAACCTTCTGCTCCACGATGGGAAGCGGACCTTCCGCCAGCACCTCCCCCGCGGGAAGCGGGGGCAGGGTAACGGCCGGATTTTTTGTCTTGCTGTCTAAAAACAGGGCGTTGTCGGTGGCGGCGGCAAGTACCTTTTTCACCGCCTCATCCGAGGTATCGGCGGCGGAGGAAAAGCCGGACACGCTGTTCCGGAAGACCCGGGCCGAGACGCCGGCCGTCTTTGCCCGGGAATTGCCGGTCTGGTTGCCGCAGAAGAGCGAAACGGCAGCGGTGGTGTTTTTCTGGGCGCGCAGCTCGGTGTGAACGCCCGGGGCAAAATCGCTTCGGAAAAGGGGAAGGGTATCCTTCAGCATAGTCGGTTTCCTTTCTTGTATCCTTTGAAGGGGAGAATCAGGTCCAGCTGTCCACCGTCTTCCGGAAGGCCGCCAGGGTGGCGGCGCAGCATTTCTCGCAGGCGCCGTTGATTAAGAGATAGAGCTTGATCTTGGGTTCGGTTCCCGAGGGACGGACCACCACCACATTGCCGCCCTCGCACTCGAAGTAGAGCACATTGGAGGAGGGAAGGCCGGTGGGAGTGATTTTTCCGGTGGCAAGGTCGGTGATTTTGCCGGTCTCATAGTCCCGGACGGCCACGACCTTTTTGCCGCCGATCTCGGTGGGCGGGTTTTTGCGCATTTTGTTCATCAGTTCCTTCATGCGTTCGGCGCCGTCCAGACCCTTCATCACCACATTGACGGTGTTTTCGGTGTAGTAGCCGTATTTTTCATACATGGCGGCTAAGGCGTCGCAGAGGGTCATGCCCTTGGCCTTGTAGTAGGCGGCCATCTCCACGATCAGCATAGAGGCAACTACGCTGTCCTTGTCCCGGGCGTAGGTTCCCTTCAGGTAGCCGTAGGATTCCTCGAAGCCGAAGAGATAGTGACCGTTTCCGATATCGTCGTGATTCTTAATGACTTCGCCGATGAACTTGAAGCCGGTGAGCACATTGAAGAGCTCCACGCCGTGCTCCTTGCAGATCTTCGTGACAAGCTCGGTGGAGACGATGGTCTTCACCGCATAGGGCTTGTCGGGCATGGTGCCGGTGTTTTCATAGGCGGTGAGGATATAGTCGAGAAGCAGTGCCCCCACCTGATTGCCGGTGACCGAGCGGAAGACGCCCTCCCGGTCCTTGGCCATGATGCCCACCCGGTCGGCGTCGGGGTCGGTGGCGATAATCAAGTCGCTGCCCACTTTGTCGGCCAGCTTCACGCCCAGCGCCAGCGCCTCGGGATATT
>CAZGQH010000184.1:0-4135 GCA_964527575.1 uncultured Lachnospiraceae bacterium | reverse complement strand
AGGATATCAAGCTGAACAAGCGCGGCCGCATGGCCGACTATGCCGCCGCCCGCCCCTCGGCCGAGTACCACGAGGGCAGAGGGGTCTTCACCGTCAAGTGCGATGTGGCGCTCCCCTGCGCTACCCAGAACGAGCTGCTTCTTGAGGACGCCAAGGCACTGGTTGCCAACGGCTGCATCGCCGTGGCGGAGGGCGCCAACATGCCCACCACCATCGAGGCTACCGAGTACCTCATGAAGAACGGCGTGCTCTTTGCACCCGGCAAGGCGGCCAACGCCGGCGGCGTGGCTACCAGCGCTCTCGAGATGAGCCAGAACAGCGAGCGCCTCTCCTGGAGCTTCGAGGAGGTGGACGCCAAGCTGAAGAGCATCATGGTCAACATCTTCCACAACATCGAGGGTGCCGCCAAGAAGTACGGCTTTGACGGCAACTATGTGATCGGCGCTAACATCGCCGGCTTCAAGAAGGTCGTGGATGCCATGCTGGCTTACGGCGCCTGCTGACCGCGGGTTTCTTCTTTCGAAGGGCAAACAACCGGATCATAGAATCGTTAAAAACAGAGCGGCGCATCGTTGGATGCACCGCTCTGTTTCTGTTATTCGTTTTTATGGAGGGCTATTTGGATCGGAATCCCACTCTTTTCTTTCAGTACTTTGTTTGGCGGCCCTCCGTTCGGGAGCGAAAAAGAAGAGAGGATTATTTCTGTCTCTTGAAGCGATTTCCCAGATTGTTTGTCAGAATAAAATTCAGTTCGTCCAGCGAGCCGAAGATCAGGCTGTTTTTGAATAAGACATGCGCCTGTGCTTTCGAAATATAGAGAAAATAGCAGTCTTTTGTCTCGATAACCTGATAGAGATGAGCGTAGGTTGCTTCGGTTGTGGCTAAGTACTCGTTTCCCTTGGTCTGACGGATGAACATTTTTTGCTCCTCGAAGCGGAAATATTCTTTCGTCTCGCTTGAGAGGAGAGGCATCGATTGGTCAGCCTTTTTCTGTGCTGCTTGGGAAAGAAGGAGGGTAAATGGTGTGAAGAGAACTCCCAGCACAATCAAGACGATTCCGATGACAGGCTCTTCAAGAATCAGGCTGTCTATGCCGATGAAGCATAGGGCAAGGGACACGATGACAAAAAGCCACCACAGTTTTTTCAAGGAAAAGCGGGTTAATGCCTTGGTTTTGTTTTCGTCCAAAACCGAATCAAATTCTACCATAGTCTCGCTCCTTTTTTCGTTTGGTTTTCGGGCGTCTGCGCTCTCCAAGTGGAATGAAAATTCTGAAAATCTATGTATCTATTGTATATCATATTTTTATGATAATGTCAATATAATTTTGCAAAAAGATTGCAGGCGGTGAAAAGAGTCGGGAACGGGAGAAAAAGGGTGTCAAGAAGGTTCTGAAAAGACACGGCAGAAAGTGCCGGCAGGGTATAGCATCTCTTTTCCGTCGTTTCCCTTTTTTCCTCTTCTCAGCTTTTTGCCGGAGGGTGTTTTTTCAGGCGCCTTTTTTGCTTTTCGGGCGCCCTTAAGGGGGACTCTTCGCCGGTATAGACGGCGGAAAGCCCTTTTTGATCGAGCCGGCGGCGGAGTGCATCGCTGACAAGCGCGTAGAGAACGGCAACCAGCGGGATGAAAAGCACCATGCCGACAATGCCGAAGAGACTTTCTCCCACCAGAGCGGCGATCAGCGTCCAAAGCGGGGAGAGTCCTACCGAAGCCCCTACCACATGGGGATAGATCAGTTCCGATTCGATGAACTGGATGGAGAGATAGACCACGAGACAGAGCAGTGCTGTCTGCGGGCTTTCGAGGAGCGAAAGAAGCACTCCCACCGCGCAGGAGAGAAAGGCACCCACATAGGGGATCAGGGCGCAGAAGGCGGTCAGGGTGGCCACGACCATGGCGTAGGGGATGCCGAAAAGACGGAAGGCGATATAGATCAGCACGCCAAGCACCATCGCCTCGATGCACTGTCCGGAGAAGAAGCGGACAAAGGAGGCGCGGGTCATCTCCGCGATCTCGCCCAGTCGGTCGGCAGTTCTTTGGGGGAGAAGGGCATAGGTCAGCCGTTTGATCGGGGCGATCAGTTTTTCTTTGCCGGCCAGGGCATAGAGGGCAAAGAACAGGGAAGTGACGAGTGTGGAGAGCCAGGAGAAGGTCGTCAACGCAAGTTCGACCAGATCCTCAAATGTCAGATCCAGACGGTCGAAAAGGCGATCGATGAGGGCGTCGCCGTCAATCGAGAGAAAGAAACGGCCGAGAAGACTGTCCCGGTCGGATCCTTTTTCGGCAAGATAGTCGGTGAACGCGGTGTAATATTCCCCCATTTTTCCCCGGATTTCTTCCCCGGCCGATACAAGCTCCCCCAGTTCCTCCGGAGCCGCAGTAAGAATTTTGGAAATTAAAACGGGATACAATCCTTCTTCCAGTTTTTGTTTGGAAGCCCCTTTTTGCAGAAGCATGTCCAAAGAAATTTCCGGCAAAAACCTCTCAATCGTTTTTTTCCATGCGCCTGCATCCCGTTTATCGGGATCTTCCGCACAAAACCCATCGTAGCTTTCCCGAAGCGCCGCGGCGCTGGCCGTTTCGCCACTCAGCTGCTTCTCATCGTAAGAGGCGCCCTTGCGGAAAACCGGAACGTATTCCGGGTTCCAGCCCTGACGAATGCACTGTTTTAAATACTCTACCGCCAAAATGTTGTTAGGGCTTTCAATAACGGAGGCCGTTTTCTGCCCGCAGACAGCCCGCAGCGCTTCCCATCGGGCTTTCGGGTACGACTCCCCCCGATCCAAAAAAACTCGCAGCTGCTGCCGAAACGCCGCCGGTTCTTCAGCCAGAACATCCGCGGCGGCTTTTAAAAGTTCCGGGCATTGAGTCTCGCAGCCGAAAGACAGATGCGTAACGCAGCCAAGCCCCCTTAAAATTCCGATTCCGCCTTCGGCAAAAAGCTCCGCACTATTACAGGCATAAAAAAAAGGCAGTTCTAAAACAAGATCTGCGCCGCAGGCTGCTGCGGAAGCGGCTCGTTCCCATTTATCCGCAGCCGCCGGCGCTCCTCTCTGAACAAAGTTCCCGCTCATGACCGCCACGGCGCAGTCCGCACCGCTTCTGCGTTTGGCTTCCCTTAGTTGATATAAATGTCCGTTATGAAACGGATTGTACTCTGCAACAATCCCAACTATAGGTTCCATGCCGCTCTCCTTTATACGAATGTTTCTTTCACCGATGATTTTATCATTTTCTGCGTTTCCCTACAAGAACGGCAAGCCCCAGCAAAGCGCTTACCGCCAAAACTGCCTGAGAAGAAAAGAACATCTGAGAGAAAAATCCTAAATTTGAAAAGAACTCCGACAATGTCCCCCCGGCTTCAATCGCCTGGCCGTTTCCCACGGGTGCAAAAACCATGCCTGTTTCCGAAGGCAGCAGCCTCATCCGGACATAAACCAGGAGAAAAGCAATAAAAGAAGCCAGGATTCCGTGGCTTAACTTTATCTTTAAATAATACCAAGGGCTGATTTTCAGCCCTTCCAAAGCGCTCATGGACTGCGCCATAATAGAAAGCCCCCCGAAGGAGATCAGAAAAGCACACCCGACGATCTGCGCGGACACAGCTTCTCCGGACTCCGCCATAGCGCTGCAGCCTACAGTCATTTCTAAAATACCCCGAACCAGCCCCCTTAAAACACCGTTGTGAATGAAATCCAGAACCCCTGCAAACTGCAGAAAATCCGTCAGCATGGTAAACAGAATCAGATAACAGCAGATTACACCTACCGACTTCAGCGAAGAAAAAATAGATTGGGTAAATAAATCAAGCAAGCACGTCTTGTTTCCGCCGCAAACCCCTCCGCCCGAAAGAAATTCCACGGAAGACGTCTGTGCCGGCTGAAGCCGTTCTTCTCCTTTCAAAGATCGCACGCCTTTCCAAAGCAAACCGTTTACCAATGCTCCCAGATAATGCGCCGCCGCGATTACCGCGCCGGCTCGCACGGAATGCAGCATACCGGCTCCTACAGCGCCTAAGATAAAAAGAGGCCCCGACGTACTGCAGAAAGTCAGCATGGAAGCACCTTCCTGCCGGGTGGTTTCTCCCCGCCTGCCCATATTCCCGATCAGCTGCGCTCCCATGGGATATCCCGAT
>CAZGQH010000183.1:0-4137 GCA_964527575.1 uncultured Lachnospiraceae bacterium | reverse complement strand
GCATCAGGTGTCCGCGCTGGATGCCGGCCAGCATCAGCTCGTCTGCGGGAGGGGTGATAAAGACACCGTCCTTCAGCATATGGACATTGGAGTGGGCGCACTCGGTGACCCGTCCGTTCCGGTGAAAGACGCACTCGTCGGCGCCGGCATTCTCGGCGGCCGAGGCGGCCATGACCGCGGGGATCAGGTTTAAGGATTTGATGTTGCAGTGGAAAAAGCGGGTATCCTCCCGGGAGATGAGACGGATCTTTCGATATGTATCGCGGATCGACATCTCTCGGATGATGATCCAGAAGTTGGCTTTCATCCCCTCAGGATAAGCATGGTTGCGCGGCATGGTACCGCGGGTCAGCTGCCAGTAGACGAAGGTTTCCGAGGCGTCCACCTTGTTTACCATTTCGTTTAAGGTGTCGCGCATCTCTTCCTTGGTACAGGGGGGCGTGATGCCGAGCAACGAGGCGCCGGAGAAGATCCGATCGATATGCTCGGACAGGGAATAGATGATGTGGTTGCGGGCATAGGCGGAATCGTAAACGCCGTCTCCGAAGGAGCAGGCGCGGTCGTTCATGGGGACGGTCATATTTTCCAGTTCGTCAAAGCGACCGTTATAATAGCCGAGTGTTTTCATAGGCAAAGGCTGTCCTTTCACAGATCTTGGGTAGGCGGAAAAAGGCCGGGTCGCTGTATCCTATGCCGGAAAGTGAAATTTGTTGACCGAATACGCCGCGGGTATCTGTCAGTATAGCACATTCTTTTCGGTTTGGCAAGAGTAATTTATCTCTTTTTCCCGAAAGCTCTCACCGAACCGAGAAGACGGCATAAGATATAGGGAAAGGAGCTGTCCGGAGGGGGACCGGTGCTTTCGGTGAGAGAACGGTTGTCAGGGCAGTTTCACTTTTCGAAGAAAGGAGCGTGTTATGGCAACCTTTACGAATCAGGCCACGCTTTCCTATAACAACAGCGTGACTAGCTCCAACATTGTGACAGGGGAGCTTCTGGAGGTGCTTTCGGCCACCAAGACGGCGGTAACCGACACCTATACCGCAAATGAGGTCGTGACCTATGTCATCAATATTGTCAACGCCGGGCCGGTGGCCTTTTCCGAGTTGTCGGTGAGCGACGATCTGGGAGCCTATGCCTTCGGATCGGCCAGTCTTGTGCCGCTGACCTATCTGGAGGGTTCGCTGCGCTATTTCTGTAATGGGATTTTGCAGCCTTCTCCTGCCGTCACACCAGGGCCGCCTCTCATCGTGCGGGGACTCTATCTGCCTGCCGGAGGCAATGCCTCGCTGGTCTACAGCGCCCGTCTGAATCTCTTTGCTCCGCTGGGACGGGGCGACGCAATCACCAATACCGCTACCGTTACCGGGCTTCGGGTCAGCGCCCCGGTGGTGGCCAGCGAGACCATCCGGGCAGCTTCGGAGGCCTACCTCACGATCAGCAAGGCCATTTCACCCAGCACCCTTACCGAGAGGGAGCCGGTGACCTATACCTTTGTCATCCAGAATCACGGCAACACCGAGGCCGGTGTTGAGACAAGGGCCACGGTGACCGACCGGTTCGATCCGGTTCTCGGGAATCTGAGCGTGAGTCTGAACGGTGTTTCCTTAAGTGCAGGATTACAGTACACCTACGACGGCGACAGCGGGCTCTTTACGACGGCCCCCGGGGAGATCACCGTTCCGGCAGCCCGCTATACCCAGGATCCTGTGACCGGAGCGGTCTCGGTGACTCCCGGAATGAGCGTGCTTACCGTCACCGGCACGATCTGATTTTACCGGTGCGGGCTGGGAAAACCGAAAGCGTTCCTTCTGCCGGAATTTTTTCCGGCAGAAGGAACGCTTTTTTTGTCAGAGATTCGGTTTTCGCCTGGTACGGCGGAGAATAAAGAAGAGGGTCAACGGGACGATCAGAAGCGAAAGACCGATGAGAGTGAAGCTGACAAGATTGAGGGCGGCGACCATCCCTTCGGAAAGCTTTTCTGTATCGAGAAGCGAGTAGAGAAAGCCTATAAAATTGAAGACGACATGCATGACAAGGGAGGGAAAGACCGAATCGCAGCGGTAGAAGAGAAAGCCGAAGATCGCTCCCATCAGAGCGGCGTAGAGCATCCAGATAAAATTGCCGTGGACAAGTCCGAAGAGCAGGGAGGTCAGCGCCAGCGCCACACCGCGGGGCATCGCCTTTTCCAGATGGGAGAGGGTCATGGAGCGGTAGATCAGTTCCTCGGTCAGCGGGGCAGTAATCACTAAGGAGAGGAAGCCGAACAGCCGGTTTTCTTCCCCGCCCAGAGAAGAAGAGGCGTTCTGATAGCTCTCGTAAAGGGAGGGGGCGATCAGGCCGATCAGCTGAATCAGGCCAATTACCAGATGGTAGAAGCCGACCGCCAGGATTGCCGATAAAATGAGAACAAGCGGATCAACCGGTTTTAAGGAGAAATATTCCCGGACCGAAAGTCCCTCGTGCTCTTTTCCGGCGACCTTCCGGATGATGAGAAAGAGAAGGATGACTGCCGCGATCGTCAAAAGGTGAGAGATCAGATTGGCAAGATCGGCCTTGGCGGCATAGCGGGAGAGCGCTTCCTTGGTAATTTCTTCGGCGGTCGCGGCGGAACCCAGCTCGGTGACCACTTGTTTCTGGATTGGGAAGAGAAAAAGAAGCTGCGTGATTAACCCGGAGACGAGATGAATCAGCGGATAGACAAGAGCCAGCAGGATATAGGCGATCTTGCGGCTCATGGGTTCTTTGGCGGGAGGCTTTGCCGTCATCGGTTTACCTCTTTCTGCCGTAAAGGCGGTTCAATTGTAAAAATTTTGCCCGGTCGATTCGGTCGAGCTGCTCTTTCGTTATGCGAAAGCGCCAGTTTCCCTCGGGGCGGCCGGGGGTGTTCATCCGGGTATCGCCGCCGTAGCCGAGAAGATCCTGCACCGGAAAGATGGCAATGGCCGCATGGCTGGCAAAAATCGAGCGAAGGATGGGAAGAACCGCCTCCTGCCAGCGGGTAGGCTCCCAACCCAGATAGTCCATGAGAAAATTCTTTTTGTGCTGCTCCAGCTCCCAGAGATAGCCCAGTAGGGTGTTGTTGTCGTGGGTGCCCGAGTAGGCCACCGAGCAGGCGGGGTAGGAATGGGGCCGATGAGTGTCGTCTTCCCCATCAAAGCCGAACTGAAAGACCCGCATGCCGGGAAGGCCGCTGTCTGCGACCAATTTCCGCACCCCGTCGTCGATATCCCCGAGATCCTCGGCAATGATGAGCCCATCACCGGCGGATTTTTTGAGAATCCTGACAAAGGGAAGACCGGGTCCCTTCTTCCAGACGCCGTTTTTGGCGTTGTCGGCATCGGCTTCTACCGCATAGTAGGAGGAGAAGGCGCGGAAGTGGTCGATACGCACTCCGTCGAAGAGCGCCATGGTGTGCTTCATGCGCTCCTTCCACCAGGTATAGCCGTCCTTTTTCATAGCGCCCCAGTCATAGAGCGGGTTGCCCCAGAGCTGTCCTTCGGGGGCGAAATAGTCCGGGGGGACTCCCGCTACCAGAGAAGGCCGTCCGTCTTTGCCGAGAAGAAATTGCTCCCGGCAGAAAAAGACGTCGCTGCTGTCGGCATCCACATAGATCGGCATGTCGCCGATGATCCGGATGCCTCTTTCGTTGGCGTAGCGCCGCAGCTCTTCCCACTGGGTGAAGAAGAGGTACTGCGTGAGCTGGTGGGTGAAAATCCGCTCTTCACCGGCTTTGACGGTCGGATCGAATTCCCACCAGGGATTTCCGCCGTTTGCCTCCTTCAGCGCCATGAAGAGAGAGTACTCGGCAAGACGGGGGTGTTCATCGATAAAGCCTTTTACCTTCTCCCGAAGCGTACCGTCCGCGCGGGAAGCGAGGGTTTGGAAAAGGGTCTCACGCCCTTTGAGCTTCTCAAAATCGCAGGCATAGGGGTTCTCCTGCCGCTGACCGGCAAGCTCTTCGGGGGTCAGAAGCCCTGCTTCTGCCAGTGCCGCAAGGTCGATGAAATAGGGATTGCCCGCAAAGGCCGACACCGATTTGTAGGGGGAGCCGCAGGGGTCGGGCGGGGCGAAGGGTAGTACCTGCCAATAAGTAAAGCCTGCCTCGGCCAAGAGATCGACAAAGGCCCTGGCCGC
>CAZGQH010000182.1:0-4142 GCA_964527575.1 uncultured Lachnospiraceae bacterium | reverse complement strand
TTGCTTTTCGATGTCACCGAAAAGGAGAAAAACGAAAAAATGCGGCGGGAATTCACCGCCAACGTCTCCCATGAGCTCAAGACGCCTCTGCATTCGATCTCGGGCTGTGCGGAGCTCCTTGTCAACGGTCTGGTCAAGCCCGAGGACATTCCGGCCTTTGCCGGACAGATCTATGCCGAGGCCGGGCGTATGATCCGCCTCGTGGACGACATCATCCGCCTGTCCCGTCTGGACGAAGGAATCCTGCAGGAAGAACGCACGGAGGTCGATCTTTACGCACTGGCCGGTGCCACCCTCTCCGAGCTGGAGAGTCCCGCCCGAAAGGCCGATGTCTCCCTGAAGCTTTCGGGCGCTTCCGCTCCTCTCATCGGCATCCCCCAGCTTCTCTCGGCGATCCTCCACAACCTCTGCGACAATGCCATCAAGTATAACCGCCCGGGCGGATCGGTGGAGATCACCGTGGAAAAGAGCGAAAACGCCGTCCTTCTCACCGTGAAAGACACCGGCATCGGCATTGCCGAAAAGCATCAGGAGCGGGTTTTCGAGCGCTTCTATCGGGTGGACAAAAGCCACTCCAAGGAGGTGGGCGGAACCGGTCTTGGCCTTTCGATCGTCAAGCATGCCGCCAAGCTCCACGGTGCTTCCATTTCGCTGGAAAGTATCCCGGACAAGGGAACCACTGTACGCCTGACCTTTCCCATAACTGCCGCAGAAACCCATCCCGCCCAATAAAGGATAGAAAAGACCTCCGGTTCGGTGTGAACCGGAGGTCTTTGTATATTTCGGGGGCTTTACACAAACTTTACAGAAAGAGAAAAACAAATTTGACCTAAATTTGATAAGATGATGCAGAACAGGGCAAAAACAATAACAGGCTTTTTTAATACATCCGAAAACGGTATGGTTGTATCCGGTAGAAAGGGTTCCCTATGAATTTCTTTGACGTACTCAGTCTTGTGGGCGGTCTTTCCCTCTTTTTGTTCGGTATGAATATCATGGGACAGGCGCTGGAGCGCCGTGCGGGAAACAGACTGCAGGCGCTTCTCGGAAAGCTCACCACCAACAAATTCTTCGGCTTTTTCACAGGCCTTGCGGTCACTGCCATTATCCAAAGCTCCTCCGCCACCACGGTCATGGTGGTAGGTTTTGTCAACTCGGGGCTTATGACCCTTCGGCAGGCCATCAACGTCATCATGGGCGCCAACGTGGGTACAACCGTCACCTCCTGGATTTTAAGCCTTGGCGGCATCGATAGCAACAACTTCTTCATCAAGTTGCTGAAGCCCACCTCCTTTACCCCGGTACTGGCTCTTGTAGGCGTCATCCTCTTCCTATTCTGCAAGAGCAACAAGAAAAAGGATACCGGCACCATTCTCCTCGGCTTCGCCACCCTGATGTTCGGTATGGATGCCATGTCGGGGGCGGTCGCCGGCCTTTCGGAGGTTCAGGCCTTCCGGGAACTCTTCGTTCTCTTCCAGAATCCCTTCTTAGGCATGCTGGCCGGCGCGGTGCTGACCGCCATCATCCAGTCCAGCTCGGCCTCGGTAGGTATTCTGCAGGCACTGGCCCTCACCGGTCAGATCTCCTACAACGCCGCCATCCCGATCATTATGGGGCAGAACATCGGCACCTGCATCACTGCCCTTCTCTCCTCGGTGGGCGCCAATAAAAATGCCAAGCGGGCAGCCTTTGTCCATCTCTCCTTTAATGTCATCGGCACCGCAGTCTGGCTGACAGTCTTCAGCATCGTCCGGGCGATCTTTGCGCCGGCCATTCTCTCCCAGTCGGCCAGCCTTTTCGGCATCGCCATCTGTCACACTGTCTTCAATATTCTCTGCACCCTGCTTCTTCTTCCCATGGCAGGCCTTCTGGAAAAGCTGGCCAACAAGCTGGTACACGACGCAAAAGAGCCCGAGAAGCTGGTGGAGCTGGACGAGCGTCTGCTCTCCACCCCCGCCGTGGCGCTGGAACGTGCCCGCGCCCTCACATGCGACATGGCAAAGCTCTCGGTAAATACGCTTGTTCTCTCTCTTGACGCCATCACCGGCGGCGCAACACCCGACCTCTCCCAAAAGATCCGGGACAACGAAGACAAAACCGACCACTACGAGGATATTCTTGGCACCTATCTCGTCAAGCTCAGCGGTTATTCGGTGGGCGAGGCCGAGGGTGCCGAGGCCGCTATGCTGCTCCGTCTGATCGGAGACTTTGAGCGCATCGCTGACCACAGCGTCAATCTGGTGGAATCGGCGGAAGAGGTGCAGAACAAGGAGCTTGTCCTTTCGGAAAACGCCAAGCGCGAGCTGAATGTTCTGGTGGGCGCCGTGCGGGAGATTCTCGAACGGTCGCTTGCCGCCTTTACCGAGAAAGATCTCTCCGCCGCGGGACTGGTGGAACCTCTGGAGGAAGTCATCGACAACCTGAAGGAAGAGATCCGTGCCCGGCATATCGCCCGGCTTCAAAGCAAAAACTGCACCATCGAAGCGGGCTTTGTCCTCTCCGATCTGCTCACCAACCTGGAGCGGGTCTCCGACCATTGCTCGAATATTGCGGCCTGTGTCCTCGATTCGGCAGAACACAACCTGAACCTGCATGAATCTACCCGCGCACAGCGGATGGATGTAGCCGAGTTTGAAAAGAACGAGGCCTTCTTTGCACAAAAATACTCGCTTTCGGCCAAATGAGAAAGTAGACGAAAGCAGAGAGACAGAACCGCCGCTGTTTCGGTCGTTTTCCGACCGGAACAGCGGCGGTTTTCTAATTGACAATGACTTCTTCCTGATAGGTGATTTACCGATCGTTTGCCCGCTCTTCGGGGACAGCATCGTTCTCTTCGAAAAAAGCGGCGCTCTTGGCGGTGATCTCTGCCCAAGCCGGACAAAAACCGCTGCGAAGGGCGCTCTTTACCGACTTCAAATTCGACCAGGCGGCGCAGTAGAAGGGCACCTTTCCCCGGGCGATGGTCTCTCTCGCCAGCCGGTTGGTGAGAGCCGATGCCACCCCCTGCCGGCGGTAGGCCGGCAGCACATCGATGCCGATCTGCCACATACTGTCGCAGTCGGCGGAGCAGCCCGCAAGACCGATCAGCTCATCGCCGTCATAGGCGCCCACTGCCAGCACATCGAGATGCTTTCGCGCTTCGCAGAGAGCGTTCTGCCACTTTGGCAGATAAAGCCCGGCAAAATCCGCCGGCATAAGAAGACGCAGCTCATAGGAAACAGGAGAAGAAAAGGCGTAAAGCTTTTCGAGATCGGGAAGAAAATATTCCGCCATAAAATAGACCCGGGCATTCTTTTCGAGGTCTGCCCCGGCAAGATAGCGGTTCAGCCGGTAGATTCCCGGCGTCTCAAAACAGCGCTCAGCCGAAGGCATTTCGGCAAGATAGCGTGTGAGTGCGGGAAGAAAGCGCTCCTCGCCAGAGGCCACCACATTCGTCCCGTAGGAAACAAGGTCGGCGATGTGGGGCAGTTCAAGATAGCGCCGCGCCCGCCCGTCGGCTACCGACCGGCCGATGTGATTCTCGCTCTTCAAAAAATCCGCCGGCGAGCAGCCGCAGTCGATGGCCGACTGCGCCATAGCGATTTTTAAAATATCGTTCTGTTCCATTTTCTGTCCCTCTTTCCGTAAAAAGGAGCGGACAAAAGTCCGCCCCACAGACTGAAGACGAAAGGCATGGGGCTTTGCCCCAAACCCCACTTAAGGTGCTTTTTCTCGAAAAAGCACCTTAAGAATCCTTAAAAAGCTTTTCTCCAAAGGAGTTTATCCCCTTACCAAAATAAAGTGCCGTTTGGCCTTCCGTCTGGGAAGCGGACAAAAGTCCGCACCGGTCTCTCTTTGTAAAGTCCGCTTATCCCTCGTCTATGCTGCCGGAGAGGGGCGACATACCGGGTGTACCCAGACGCTTTTTGAAATCCTCGTAACCAAACGATACCAGAGGCAGAAGCGCCCCGTCGGCCCGCCGCAGATAGATGGCCGGTAGAGGCATTCCGTTGAAGGTATTGTTCTTGCAGGTGGTGTAGATGGCCATGTCCCCGAAGAGGAGAAGATCTCCCTCCTGCAGAGGCTCCTCCCAGCTGTAATCGCCGATCACATCCCCCGCAAGACAGGTAGGGCCGGCCAGCCGGTAGGTATGGGATAACTCC
>CAZGQH010000181.1:0-4152 GCA_964527575.1 uncultured Lachnospiraceae bacterium | reverse complement strand
ACGACATAGCGGTGGTGGCGGTCCGCAAGGGCAAGGCGGGTGCTCCCGGCGAGCTGAAAGGATATTTTTCCTCCTCGCTGACCGGCATCCTTTTCAGCAACACCCACGCAGGAGTGAGCGGGCGCTTTTCGAAGCTTGACCAGACGAAGCTGGCGCCTCCCATGCCGGTGGGCGATCGGTAAGAGGTTCACGAGGGCAAGGCCAGCATCCTGTGTACACTGACAAACGGCATTACTACCGAGTACAGCGTCAGGATCGTCAAGATCACCGACCCTGACGGCGAATCCAAGAATTTCATTTTAGAAGTGGACGACCCCCGTCTGTTGGAAGAGACCGGAGGCATTGTGCAGGGAATGAGCGGCAGTCCGGTTTTACAGGACGGCAAGATCATCGGCGCGGTGACCCATGTGATGGTCAACGAGCCCACCCGGGGCTACGGGATCTTTATCGACAACATGCTGAAAATCATGTCCTGACCCGAAAAAGAGGGAATGGGGCAAAGGAAATAAACGGTCTTTTGGGGCAATCCCCGATCCCATAAATTTCATGCAGAAAACGGTGTGACTTTGTAAAAGGGGTTACACCGTTTTCTTTTGCCGTTCTGCCGGAAATCAGAGTTCCGGTGGGATTCCCGCGTTCTTCTTTGAAATACGAATTTGTTTCCAGGGTCTTTCCTGGGCGAGCCAGCCCTGTTCCGCCCAATATTTGCCGTCACAATATTCGGGATCGGCTTTATGTAACGATTTCTGCATAATCCGACAAAAGAAAAACTTGAACTTTGTAATCCCGTTCGTATGGGCAGGCCTTTTATAATCGATGCGTGCGAACCGTTGCGAGAGCTTTTTCACCTTTCTTGTCAGCTCGCTTTGTTTCTTTTCGGTAAGCTTTTCCCAAACAATATTCTCCATCAGGGCGCCGGTGAAAATTTCGATTTTGGAAATTCCCCACCAGGACAAACTGTGCTTGATGTCCTTTGCCGCTGATTTTGCTCCGGCGCCCAGACACTGCGTCAGAATGACTGCCCGTTTTCCGAACATTTCGGGAGCCGGGCGGTGCGGGATCCAGCGGTAGGCCAAATGGTCGAGAAAGGCCTTCATGGCGCCGGTGGTGTGGAATACATAGGCGGGAGAGGTCATTACGATTAAATCCGCTTCCAAGAGCGATTTTTCAATTTTTCCGATTTTGTCGCTGTCTTTGCAGGTGTTTTCTCCTTTTATGACACAGCTGATGCAGCCGGAACAGAAGGCAGGGCAGTCCCTCGGAAGATAATATTCCGTAATGTCTGCCGTATCCCTGAACCCGGACAGAAACATCTCTTTCAGCCGATAGGTCACGCCCTGCTTTTCCGTTCCGTTTATGACGGTGATTCTCATTGCCTATACCTCCAAAATATCGTGCAGAATCTGTGTGTGCCACGCTCTGCGGGTTTCTTTCCGGTTGAAATCCATGGCAAGCATCCGGGATGTCTCTTCATGCCGCAGAAAGGTCTGTTGCATCACTGTAATCAGACAGAAGGTCTTTCGCCGTATGGCCGCCTCGTCCAAGTCCGGTCGGCAGGCTGCGACAAGGGGCAGATATGCCGCATAGGTTCTGTGGGTATTGTCATTTGCTTTCGGCGTCTTCATATCGGTAAGGATGGAAATGCGGGATACGGCATCATGGGCAAAGAGAAAATCAAGCGTCATGTTCCCGAGATACTCGAGTTTTTCAAAGGGCGAAAAGCCCTCTGTTTTCTCGCGGATTCTCTGGAACTCTTCCACGATTCCGTTTATTTTGCGTTCTATGCACAATTCGATGAGATGATCCTTATTTCCGAAATGATAATTGACAAGACCCAGCCCCACATTCGCCCTTTTGCAGATCTCACGGACTGTGATATCTTCCAGATGCTCGCCCTTTTCTTCCATGAGCGCCATTGTCGCCTGTATCATGGCTTCTTTGTTATCCATCGTGTTCCGCCTTTCTGAACATTGTTCAGTTACATTATACTGAACTGTGTTCAAAAAGTCAAGAGGGAAAGGAAAAAATTTTGTTTTACTCAAGAGTCCGGGGTGCCGGCTCAAGCAGTCTGACGGGTAGGAAACCGGTCGGCTGTCCGCTTTTCGTCAGCAGGTAAGAGCCGGTCTTTTTCCTCTTTGACAAAAGAAAAGAATCGGGATTGACTTTGCGCCGCCTGAATGCTATAATGGCGCTGTTAATGACCGAAGAGGAGGATGCTATGCCGCGTTTTTTTGTGGATCGGGAGGCCTTTTATGAGGAAGGGCTTGTGAGAATTGTCGGAGAGGACGCCTCCCACATCGCCCGCTCGCTGCGCATGACGGAGGGGGAATGCCTGACTCTTTCGGACGGGGCGGGAACCGACTATGAAACCGAGATTCTGAAGGTGAGTCCGGAAGAGGTTATCCTTTCGGTGAAAGAAAAGCATCCGTCGTTGTCCGAGCCTCCCTATGAGGCGGTTCTCTACCAGTGCCTGCCGAAGGGGGAGAAGATGGAGACTCTGATTCAGAAGGCGGTGGAATGCGGCGTCTCTGCGGTGGTGCCGGTGACCTCCTCCCGCTGCGTGGCGCTTCTGAAGGACGGTGCCTTTGAGAAAAAAGCGATCCGCTGGAACAAGATCGCAAGAGAAGCAGCCAAGCAGTCGGGGCGCGGACGGCTTGTCCCGATCCTGCCGCCCCTCTCCTTTGCGGAAGCGGTGAAGGAGATGGCCGCCGGGACAGGGACCTCGAAAACATCCTTCCTTTGCTATGAAAACGAGGAGGGAAGAACCCTCACCTCCCATCTCGGTGAGCTGGCTTCACCGCCGAAAAAGATCTCCTTCCTGATCGGTCCGGAGGGCGGCCTTTCACCGGAAGAGGTGGCTTTTGCCGCAGAGAACGGGCTTGTCTCCCTCTCACTGGGAAAAAGAATTCTTCGCACCGAAACCGCATCCGGCTTTGTTCTGGCAATTCTGGCGGGGAAATATGAGTTGTAACCGGCGTTTTGAATCGGTTTTTGGGCAAGATCAATAACTTTACTTGAAATTGAACAAAAGAAAGTAAATAATTTGTGAAGTTATATAAAAAGACTATTGAATTTGCCCAAAAAAAGTAGTATAATACTGTCATAAAAGCCGAAAAAACGACGGGCGGATGCCAAAGGAAAGGATTGAAGAGTTTAGTATGTCTAACAGATTGTTTCAGGGAATCATCTACCAGATGAAGGACGCGGTGGATCGCGTGATCGGCGTGATCGACGACACGGGGATCGTGATTTCCTGCAGTGAGCTCAGCCGCATCGGTGAAGCCCGGCAGGGTGTGCGTGAGGAGCTGACCTATACCTCCGATGTGGTGATGATCGGGGGCTATACCTACCGTGCGCTCAATACCGCTACCAAAAGCGAGTATATCGTTTTCGTGGAGGGCGAGGACCGGACGGCGGACAAGCTGTCGCTTATCCTTTCGATTTCCCTGATGAACATCAAGAATCTGTACGACGACAAACACGACAAAAGCTCTTTTATCAAGAACATCATTCTGGACAACATCCTTCCCAGCGATATTTATGCCAAGTCGAAGGAACTGCGTTTTGCCAACGACGTCTCCCGGGTGGTCTTCCTCATCAAGTTCAACGGGAAGAATGACATCATCCCCTACGATGTGATGCAGAACATGTTCCCCGGAAAAAACAAGGACTATGTGATCAATGTGGGCGAGCATGACAGCGTTTTGGTCAAAGAGGTGCGCACCAATTACGATATGCGTGAGATCGAAGAGCTGGCCCGCAACATTTCGGACACCATCTCTTCGGAATTCTATACCAAGGTATCGATTGGTATCGGTACCGTCGTTACCAATATCAAGGATTTGGCGCGCTCCTACAAGGAGGCTCAGGTGGCGCTGGAGGTAGGCAAGGTCTTCGATACCGAGAAGGATATCATCAGCTACGACAATCTGGGCATCGGCCGTCTGATCTATCAGCTTCCCACCACCCTTTGTGAGATGTTCCTGCAGGAGGTCTTCAAGAAGGGCCCGCTGGAGTCGCTGGACAAGGAGACCCTGATGACGATTCAGGCCTTCTTTGAGAACAATCTGAACGTTTCCGAGACCTCCCGGAAGCTCTTCGTCCACCGCAACACCCTGGTGTACCGGCTGGAGAAGATCAAGAAGCTCACCG
>CAZGQH010000180.1:0-4172 GCA_964527575.1 uncultured Lachnospiraceae bacterium | reverse complement strand
CCTTTCCCGACTATCGGGAGGGGGAAGGGCAGAAGGCGGCGAAGCTCTTTCTTTCCGAAAACTTTCGCTCCGACCGGTCGGTAATCGACTATGCCAACCGCATTTTTGAAAAGCTCTTTCACAACAACAGCGGACGGGTGCCCTATCTGCCCGAGGACGCGCTGGTCTGTTCGCGGCCGGCGGAGGAAGACGCCGGCCTTCCCGCCCGCTTTCTTCTGGTCGATCGGGACGGCACGACCGAGGGCGGGGAGCCCCTCACCGAAGAGGCCGTGGTAGCAGATGAGATTCTCTCACTGCTGGCAGGAGGGGTCAGGCCCTCGGATATCGTGATTCTTCTTCGGAATATGAATGCCGCCGACAAATTTCGGCAGGCGCTTTCCGACCGGGCGGTGGCCTGCCAGAGCGGCAAAAACGAGGATTCGCTCTTCGAACGCCCTGAAATTCTGCTTTTGGTCGCGCTGCTCGCCACCATCGACAACCCCACCCGGGATATCTACTTGGCGGCGGTTCTGAAAAGTCCCCTTTTCGGCTTCACCTTGGGGGAATTGATCGGGCTGCGGCAGACCTTTCCCGCCGAAACGCTCTATGCCTCTCTGACCGCTTGTATCGATTCGATGGCAGAAAAGGAGGAGGCCGGGAAGGGTGGTTCCGATCGGGCATGGTCGGAGGGTTTTCTGACGATCCGGGAGAAAGGGGAGGCCTTTCTTGCCTTTCTCACAAGAGCACGCCGCTTTGCCGAGCGAAAGAGCTCGGACAAGGTGGTGCGTTATCTTCTGCGGGTAACGCCTTTGCGGGCGGTAGCTATCAAAAACGGAGGGGACACCTCCACATTCTCGCTCTTCTACGATTTTGCCCGGAATTTTGAGGCCAGAGGCTTCCGGGGGATTCACGGTCTTGTCCGGCGGATTCAGGATATTCTGTCGGATAAGGCGGCCCCTCCTCCGGTGGTCAGCCGGCCGGCCGACCTGTCGGCGGTTCGGATCATGACGATTCACCAGTCGAAGGGCTGTGAATTTGACTATGTCTTTCTCTCGGATACCGCCCGGCGCTTCAATACCCGGGAAAAGAGCGCTTCGCTTGTTTATGAGAAAGAACTGGGGATCGGTATGAAGCTGCGCGGTACCGACGGTTTTCTGCGCTTTGATACCCTGATCCGGCAGGCGATTGCCGCCAAGATCGAGGAAAATGCGCTGGACGAGGAGATGCGGATTCTCTATGTGGCGCTGACCCGCGCCAAAAAGCAGCTGATTGTCACCGCAGCCAAGGGCGGGGCGCGGAATACCTCCTGTGCGGATTTTATCGCCGAGGCGAAAATCCGCGGGGGCTGTGTGGCCTCCCGTCTGTTTGCCGAATCCTCCTCTTATGCCGAGTGGCTGGCGCTGGCCTATCCGGAGCAGCCCTTTGAGGTGATCGAGAGCCTTACCGAGATAAGGCTTTCCGATACGGCCTCCGCAAAAGCGGTGAAAAAAAGCGCACCGTCTGTTCCGGCCGAGCTTTTAGCCGAGCGGCTGGCCTATCGCTATCCGGCGGAAGCGGTCGCGGGACTTCCCGCCAAGCTCTCGGTTTCCCGTCTTTATCCCGGAATTCTGGATGACGAAGGGGAGGAGCTTATCCGCTCGGAAAAGGCGGATTTTGAACGTCTGCCGCTCTTTATGCAGGAAAAGCTTCCGGCAGACGGGGCGGAGCGGGGAACTGCCACTCACCTCTTTATGCAGTTCTGCGATTTTGAAAGGGTGGCAGCCGATGGGGTGGAAAATGAGATCGGGCGGCTTGTGTCCGAGGCCTTTCTCACCCGGGGCATCGCTGACCTGATCGAGCGGCGGCCCCTTTCGCGCTTTTTCTCCGGAGAGCTCTTCGCGCGTATCTTAACAGCCAAGGAAATTTATCGGGAAAAACGTTTCAATGTGCGTCTTCCCGCCTCGGAGTTTACCCTCGATCCGGAAAAGGCGGCTCTCTTGGGAGAGGAGACGATTTTGGTGCAGGGCGTGGTGGACTGCCTCTTTGTCGAGAAGGACGGGAGCGTCTATCTGGTGGACTACAAAACCGACCGCACCCCTGCCGACCGAAGGGCCGCCGAAGCCCTTCTGCGCAAGCGCTATACCGCCCAGCTCTCCTACTACCGTCGGGCCTTGGAGAGCCTGATGGGAGTCAAAATCGCCAAAACCTGGCTTTATTCCTTCTCGCTGGGGGACCTGGTGGAGATTCGATGAGGACGGCGGTAAAAAAGATTCTCTTTCCCTGCGATCATCTTTTCCCGCGGTAATAAAAGAACGCCGGAGCTATCGCTGTTTTACAGCAAGGGCTCCGGCGCTTCTTCTTGTTTTCTGCCGAAAGCTGGCTTTTTGAAAAGTATGAAAGTTTCTCTTCTTGGGCAGGTTTGCTCTCTTGCGAGCCTGCCTCAATCCATCGAAAAAGCCCCCTGGGGCACACTCCGTAAGGAAGTAAAAAGCGATAGAGAATACAAGTTCTCTATCGCTTTTATATTACCACCTGCCGGATGATGAGTAATCGCGTACTTTGATTGATAAATTAAGATTTGTTTCAATTTGCACTTTTTGATTTTATGGTCAAAGTGATTCTGGTATTATCAACCATAATCGAGACTCGATAAGAACAATTATAAAATCCGTAAAAGGTGAGGTCCACTTTTGTTTCACCGTCTTTTATCAATTCAATCTCTTTAGAGTCTTGACTGCCAAGATTGTCATCGCTTTGGTAACTTTCGAGGCGAATATTGACTATCTTGCTTTCGTTTGCACGAATACGCAATGTTATTTTATTATTATCGGAATGATGCTTGTTTTCTATATGGATACGATCAACTGCTACCCATTCTATTGCGGAATCGGTTTTATATACCTGCTGTAAAGTAACTGTATCGTTTTCATAGGTTCCATACCAGCAATCATTGGGATGATAGTGCCATGCCTGACGCAGCAGTTCCTTTAAAGTGTCGCTCATTTGCAAAGCTTTTCCCTCACCAAGATGTGTTTGTACTTCGCAAATTTCAGTCATTTCGGGATTCAAGCGGAATAATCCCACGCTTTTGCATTCAATCCATACGGTGCCGCGTGTAATTGGCAATTCCCCTGCCAATTCATCTACCGCATCATCGGAAATTTGGGGAATAATCTCTCCCGTCTCTTGCAGTTTGGAAAGGCAATCCATAATAGCATATCCCAAATCGCAAGGATAAATTTCTTTTTGATCGATGCCATAGCCATCCCAATTATAACGAAGCATCTTAAAGCCGGCTTCTGTTCCAAAATGCGGAATGGCATCAGGGTCGGTATACATTCGGGTAACGTTGCATATTGAACATTTCTCAACGGCCGTATATTCGTTCAAGTTTTCGATTCGCTCCCAATTGTGTGTACAATTGGTTTGCGTCGTGTCGGTTTTGCATCCTGCAAGGGTAAGCACAAATGTTAGGGCAAATACAAAAGCCAATACCTTTTTCATAGTAATTCTCCCTTTTCATTCTTTCCAAATGGTGAATAAGAAATGCTTTTGAAACAAAATCTTCTACGGTCATTCTACCAGGCGGGCAGCGCAGGCACAGGTAGTGTACAAAAAGTAATTGCCAAAGACTTTCAAAGCAACATCTTCTATATACATCCTATCACAAAAACAACAAATAATCAAGGGAGAAGCTGCTTTTTTCAGCAGCTTCTCCCTTTGGATGGCTTTTTTGATAGCGTGCAGGGCACAGAAGGATTTCCGGCGCCCTGGATCGGTTCTATGCGGGGACTTTTTCATAAAACTTCCCCGCATAGGCGCTTGTATTATTCGACCGTCGAAACCTTATCGCCCAGCTGGGTGATGATCTCATCGGTGGTGAACTGGAAGTGCAGATTGTCTTTTCCGAAATAGCTCTCGAATTCTTCGATGTTGGTGATGCCGCTATAGATCAGGCTGAAATAGTAGTTTGCCAGATAGTAGTCGTACATCTCCTTGAGGTTATTGTCATAGGTCTCGTCCGTCATGGTAAAGTTCAGTATTTGGGCCAGATAGGCGATGAGCATGCGGTCTTCAAATTCTGCCGTGGCATTCTCGTCGGCGTATTTTTCTGCCTGCTTCTTTACCTCCTCGGTGAGCCGTTCTGCCAACTCCTCCTCGGTCATCCCGGAGATGTCGCCGATCATGCTGTAGATTTTGCTGTCGTAATAGCC
>CAZGQH010000179.1:0-4182 GCA_964527575.1 uncultured Lachnospiraceae bacterium | reverse complement strand
GGCGTCGATGGCGTCCTCTTTCATGAGAGGGCAGCCGTTTTTGGCATACATCACCGGGTCGATCACCACATGGGCCGGCCGGTAGGCCTTCAGCTTGTCCGCCACCGCCGCCATACAGGCGGGCGTGGAGAGCATGCCCACCTTGACGGCATCCACCGGCATGTCCTCAAATACCGCATCGATCTGGTCAGCGATCATCTCCGGCGCCACATCGGCGATCGAGATCACCCGGCTGGTGTTTTCCGCCACCACCGAAACGATCACGCTCATACCGAAGACGCCGATGGCCGACATGGTCTTCAGGTCAGCCTGGATCCCCGCACCGCCGCTGCAATCCGAGCCCGCAATGGTAAGGGCTGTTTTCATTTTATTCTCCTTTCGCTTTTCCGAAATCCGACAAACAAAAAACTTGCCGCCCCGTGAAACCACGGGCGGCAAGTATTGCTTTTTCTTCACACAATGCTCCCTACCATGGTATTAACCAACAGGTTCAAAGGGTCAGGTTTTAACCTTCTCAACTCCTACGAGTCCCCCTGCAATGATTCAGTTGTCGTTTTTTATTGTAGCACAGAAAAGAGAGAATGTCAACGGCTCCGGAAAGCTTCTTGCAAAGTGCTTTTAAAAGCGCCGTAAAAACTCACGCGAAAACCGCCCCTTCCCTCCCGCTGTTATCGGCGGCAGCGGCCGGGCCGCCGGGGAAAAAGGCGCTGGATGCGAAAAGCCGTGATCTGAGGCGGCAGACTGCGGGTCATGATCCCATTGTAAAAGATCCCCACGCTGTCTCCCACACAGAAATCGCGGGCGTTCCGGGTATTGACCACCACCTCCTGCCCGGTCTTCGCATCCCGGACAAGAAGGCTTCCCTCCCGCACCGCCAGCACCGTGGCAAGCATGAATACCATAAGTCCTCCTGAAAATTGCGGTTACACTTCCAGTATATGAGGAAAGGGCAAGTTCGACACGGAAGGGCCGCCCTTTTCTCAGGTATGGACTTATTCCCAAAAAGCCGTAACTGCGCCGACACGCAAGACCGTGGACCATGCCAACCAAAGCGGTTTAAAGCCCAACGCGCAAATCAGAACTCAAGTCGGCACGCAGTCCGGTGAGGGCTTCAAAGACCGGCAGCTCATAATTGGGGAAATAAAGCCCATAAAGGGCGCCTTCCTTCTGAAATTCCAGAATATGATATTCCCCGATCACAATCCCGGCCATCCGGTGATTTTCAATGGCATACTCGCTGTAGCGCGCATCGGAAGGCGGAAGCGGCTTGTTCCACTTGGGAAGATGAATCTTCTCCCGCATTGTTTTAATCCGCACAAGGTCGGACAGCGAAAAGCCCCAGACATGCTCGCTATCGGCAAGACAAAGCCTTCCCTCTTCCACAAATACCTTGATTCCCGTGTTGAAGAACCGGATATCGCCCTTTCCAAAGGGCTGCGCCAGCACCTCGCCCCCGCAAAGCTTATAGGCAAAGAGAAAGACGTCTGCCAAGGGAGCGTCCGCCGGGACCGAAAGCGCATCCAGCCCCTTTTTCACGCGGGTCTCATACAAAGCCTGCGCCGGCAGAGCATTCTCGGAACGCGGCGTTTTTTTCTTCCTGCAAACATGATAAAGAGACAGCCCCAACCACACAAGAATCCCGCCTATGATGAGCCAGAAGGCGACCGGTACGCTTTGATAGCTGGCGCGAAGACCGGATGCCGCCACCGAAAGCATCAGGATGAAAAAGCCCAGCCAGACAAGAAGACCGAACAGATTCAGAAAAAGCGAAAAGCGGGAGATTGGCGTGCCCTGGCGCGCCTCTTTTTCCGCCTCCTCGCGGGCCTCCGCAATGCCCTTTTTTGTCTCCTCAGGCAGCTGTCGGAGGACAAACTCCTCTCCGTTGAGGACCTGATTCTCCGGATTACCGGTCCGGTCGATTCCAAAAAGCGGCTTCATGGGATTCCTCCTGTCAGAGCGCCTGTTTTCCGGCTGAAATTACTGTTTTCAGGATGAGTATAGCACAGACGGCCGATAAAAGCAACCTTTCCGAATAAAAGTCCTCAATCCCCGGCAGCAATCCAGGCAGGGATGAATCAGAATATACCCGGCAGCCATCTTGCAAGCAGAACACCGGCACCGAAGGAAACGATATTCGCAAGAACGGAGTACAGCACATAGAACCAAACCGGCTTTCGCTTCTCAGAGAGCTTTTGCATCCATATGCAGTATACCACAGCCTCCAGGACAATGACGATCCACTCAAACAGGAAGTAATAGAATAGGAAGGCAAACTCTCCGGAGTTATAATTAATGATATTGAGAAGGACATTCAGAAGGATCTGCGTCGCTGTGTTCGCGCCAATCAGTAAAAGAATCTGTTTTTTCTTACGGAATCCGAACAGAACGGCAACCGCCATCTCGATTGCAATAGTCAAAAGAATTCTTGCAAGAAGCGACCAGATCTCCACACCGTAGTTATACGAACGGTAGGCATGAAGCCTTACCCCGGCGTCCGGTTCACGATCGCATATGCCATCCATGTCTACCGTGTAATAGGTATCGAAAGCATATGTCTCATAGATGCCGCTGACCAGAAAAGTCTCGGTTTCGGGAAAGTAAAGCAGGATTTTGAAGCTATTGGGAGGATAATAGGTCCACGCAATTTCCTTGGTTTCGCTGACAAGCCAGCCTTCCTGCAGGAAATAGTATCCGTCCGAGTCCTCATATTCGACAAAAGCTTTCCAGGTTTCATAATCAAAAGTCTTATAGGAAAATTCCTCGCCGTATCTGGCATGCTCCTCCTCGCCGTCCCATGCGCTGGCAGGTCCTGTGGATGAATTCTTTGAGAGCAGCGTGCCATAGCACAATTCATCGCCCATATGATCAAAGAAAATATGAACAGACGGCTTCGGACCCGAGTCCGCGCTGACAGCCATGGGAAAGACAGACACCATAAAGAGCAGGCAGAGGATTACGGAGAGCCAGCGCACAATACGATTGTTTTTCATTCCAATACCTCCGTTTCGAAAAAACCGCAAAATCCGTTATCGTTAAAATATATTGAAAAAAAACCTGTAAACCCGACATTTTCCGAAAAAGTTGCCTCTTGAACCCGCACTGTTTTTGGGGGATATAACAAAAAGCCGGGAGAAGTGCAGGACAGCATAACGCTGTCGAAAAATACTTTCCCGAATGAACACGCTTTTTTCGATCCGGCTCGACTTGAGTTGGTTCAGCCCATGCTTTCTCACCGCGAGTCTATCGCACCCGACATCCCTCTGCCGGTAGAAGAAAACAGTTTGTGCGCGTCCTTACCGGGATGTGCATCTGTCATAAGTACCGGCTCTTTTGTCTATATCGTTACCGGCGGGCAGGCGTTATGACATACAAGTCTTTTCCCATCGTTTGCATGACTGTTTTACTGTAAAATCATTATGCCATAAACACCAGCGATCTGTCAATATATATTATAAAAATACAGATAATTTCAAATTGTTTTCCCAAAATGTTACCGGCTCTATTATAATATGACGTTGTGATTACTTTATCCTATCCGAATCGGTCATGAACCGTCTCCATGAAATCCTCCAAAAGGCGGCGCATTGTTGAAGAAATAAAAGTAATTATTGAAACATTTCACAAAACCGGATTCGCGAAAAAGAGAGGAAATACAAAAACCCCCGAAATCCTGCGATTTCGGGGGGACGAAGCCATGAATCGGCTTCACAGTATGGTTGCGGAGGCAGGATTTGAACCTACAACCTTCGGGTTATGAGCCCGACGAGCTACCGGGTTGCTCCACTCCGCGATATGAAATTGGTGCCGGTGACCGGGGTCGAACCGGTACGGGATTGCTCCCACGGGATTTTAAGTCCCGGGCGTCTGCCTATTCCGCCACACCGGCATTTCGGCACATGCGGTGCTCTTTCTCTTGACCGCTTTGATAGTATACCACAAAAAAGACACTTTGTCAATAGCTTCTGCAGGAAAAAGAGAGCTTTTTTGTCGCCCTTTTTCATCACCCGTCGACAGAATCGCTCTCATTCTGTCTCTCCCCCATCAATCGCCCGCAGAAAAACCAAACGCGGCGATGGCCTCTGCCGTCTCGGCAGGGGTGAGAGCCGAAACATCCAGCTTTTCGGTATTCATTTCCCGGTACAGAGGCAGATAGGCAAGGCTCCTCTCAACCGCCGATTGATC
>CAZGQH010000178.1:0-4193 GCA_964527575.1 uncultured Lachnospiraceae bacterium | reverse complement strand
GGGGGAATCGGCCGAGCTTTACCAATACGGGCTTTATCAGGCCTCTCCCTCGCTGACCACCACCAACTGCGGGATGCTTTATGTCATCAAGCTGGCCGACAACAGCCTTTTTGTGGTGGACGGTGGCCATCAGTACCAGTCCTCCGACCTGGCGGTCGACGGCTTCATGGAGTTTCTGCATGAGATCACGGGCACCGAAAAGGGCGAGCGCGTGACAATTGCGGCATGGTTCATCACCCATGCACACGCCGACCACCTGATGCTGGCGGCCAAGGTTCTGCACCGCTATCACAGCGAGATCGACCTTGAGCGGGTCATGTTCAACTTTCCCTCCTTCCAGGTCGTCACAAGCGGTTATCGCGCTTTTCCCACCACCTGGTTCAAGCATATTGTCACCACTTATTATAGCAACGCCGTCTTTCTGAAGCCGCATACCGGTATGCGCTTCGACCTCGGCAACATGAACATCGAGGTTCTCTTTACCCATGAGGACGGCGTGCGCTACGCTTCCCCTTCCGTTTGCTCGATCAGCAATTTCAACAGCACCTCCACGGTGTTGAAATTTACCTTCGGTGAGGACAAAACCTTCCTTCTGTTGGGCGATGCGGATACCGAGGCCGAAGCGCTGCTGCTCGGTATGTACGAGGAGGATGCGACTTTTAAGAGCGATGTTCTGCAGGTGGCGCACCACGCCTTCAATTACATGCGGACGCTCTATCCGAAGATCGCGCCCTCTCTGGCGCTTGTGCCCAACTCGAAGAGCAATGCCCATTCGAGCGAGAATCTGCCGAAAATCCAGCCGGTCATCGACTCGGCCGGCGCGGACAATGTCTATTACGAGGGCAGCGGAACCTACGGCTTTGCGGTCGTGGAGGGAGATTGGAAGCTGATCTATGAGAAAAAGCTGGTCTCCTCCCGCTATGACGGGTCGGGCTTTTAAGCATGGTAGAATGATTTTGCCAAGAAAAAAGACGCTTCGGGTTATAAACCGAAGCGTCTTTTTTCTTGAAAAGCCTTGCAGGCTTCCGCTATATTTTGACTGTGATGCCACACGAATCCGTGTGTTCGGATTCTGTTTTTTAAAGCTTTCCGAACAGCGCTTAAAGGGCCGGCTCCTCGGCCGTTTCTTTGATAATTTCGCGCAGCGCGTCGTCGAGATAGTCATTTTCCATCAGCTCAAGCATGCCGCGGTCGCAGAGGGCGGCCAGCTTGGGGTCAATGGGAAGCTTGGCCAGCACCTTCAGGCCGTGCTTGGCGGCGATCTTGTCCACATGGCTCTCGCCGTAGATGGCGTGGCGCTTGCCGCAGTCGGGGCAGGTGAAGTAGCTGTAGTTCTCCACGATGCCGAGAATCGGGATATTCATCATCTTGGCCATGTTCACCGCTTTATCCACGATCATCGAGACGAGATCCTGAGGGGAGGTGACGATGATGATGCCGTCCACCGGCAGGGACTGGAAAACGGTGAGGGGCACATCGCCGGTTCCGGGGGGCATGTCTACATACATATAGTCCACATCGCCCCAGCAGACATCGGTCCAGAACTGCTTCACCGTGCCGGCAATGACCGGGCCCCGCCAGACCACCGGCTTGGTCTCGTCGTCGAGCAGCAGGTTGACGCTCATCAGGCGGATGCCGGTCTTCGTCTGCAGAGGATACATTCCGTACTCCGAGCCGGTGACCTCTCCCTTGGCGGCGAAGATTTTCGGGATGGAGGGGCCGGTGATATCGGCGTCTAAAATTGCGGTATTATAGTTCTTACGCTGAGTGTTCACGGCCAGCATGGAGGTGACCAGGGATTTGCCCACGCCTCCCTTGCCGCTGACTACGGCAATGATCTTTTTCACATCGCTGAGCGCATTGGCCGGTTCCAACAGGCTTCCCTTCTCTTTGGAGGGGCAGTCGGCCGAGCAGGACGAGCAGTCATGCGCGCAGTTTTCGGAATTGACTTCTTTTTCTTCCACAGTTGCAAATCGCTCTCTTTCTTTGCGTTTTTAATCTATCCTTTAGTATACCACAATTTTATGGGAATGCAAGGGTGTTGCGGCTTTTTTGTGGAGGTTTTGTTTTGAGAGGGAAGTCTTTCGCTTTGGGGGAATTCAAGGAATTGGACGCTAAGACAGTAAGTTTATACAAAAAATAATATAAAATACATGTAAATAGATAAAATGATTATCTTTGTAAATTAATATATCGCTTTTTGACTGGTTATGTGATAGACATAGAGTGTGACTTGTGCAGGATAAGCTTGAACCGATCGGGCGGAAGTTGTAAAAGACAGGGAGGTGTTTTATAGGAAGGCGGAAAAAGGGAAGGGCCTGATTTTATTCGGGATTCTCATCTCGATGGGAATGATGATTCCCGGACTCTCGTATATCTGGATAGTGGGTCTGCTGGTGGGGTTAGTCGGCCTTTTAATGATTTTGGTTTCATCGTAACGCGCGGCGTTTTCTGACGCCTCGGTCTTTCGGTCATCGGGAATACCCGCAAGCCGCTCCAAAGCCGTAAGGCCGGGCGGCTCATTTTTAATTGGAAAATAAGGATTTTTTTCAGGGAAAATCCCGGGATTGACAAGAAAATTAAGTAAATTTTCGAAAAACTGTAGACAAAAGCGGCCTTTTTATTGTATAATCATTACAAAGAATTGACCCGGTTGAGGGCTTTTTCGCGGGCCCCGCAGGAAAGGATGGATCGTGAAGATGAAGATCAGCGAAATTGTTAAGCTTTTGGATGCTCAGGTGCTCTGTGGAGAGGACCAGCTGGAGGGAGAGGTGAAATCTGCCTGCGGCTGCGACATGATGAGCGATGTTTTAGCCTTTGTGAAGGAGCAGGCAGTGCTTCTCACCGGTCTCTGCAATCCCCAGGTGGTGCGGACCGCCCAGATGATGGATATGCGCTGCATTGTCTTTGTGCGGGGCAAGCTTCCTCCCGACGATGTGGTCGAGCTGGCCCGCAAGGCCGATATTGTGGTGCTGGCCACCGCCGAACGGCTTTATGTGGCCTGTGGCGTGCTCTACACCCACGGTCTGTCGGGAGGGAGCTTGCTGCATGGCTGATTTTGTCCGGATGGAGTATGCCATCGACGGAGAAAATTTTACCTCCGCCGGTGAGGCCTCGGTGCTGGTCAAGCGCAACCTGCGGCAGATGGGCTTCGATCCCGAAGTCATCCGCAAGGTGTCGGTGGCCATGTATGAGGGGGAGATCAACATGGTGATCCATGCCCAGGGGGGCGTGGCTACCGTGGATGTCTATGACGACCGGATCGTGATCGTTCTGGCCGATAAGGGGCCGGGGATCCCCGACATTGAGCTCGCCATGCAGGCGGGCTATTCCACCGCCCCCGACAACATCCGCTCGCTGGGCTTCGGCGCGGGAATGGGGCTTCCCAATATGAAAAAATATACCGATGACATGAAGATCGAATCGGTGGTGGGAGAAGGGACCACGATCACCATGGTGGTCAAGGTCTGACCGCCCCCGAAAGAAGGAAGGTGACAACTTGAACAATCCGATGAATCCGACCGGAAAAGAGCTTGATCTCACGGCGGATTACATAGCGGCAAAACGGAGCGGAATCAATCATTCGGTGATGCTGGACGTTGCCAAGTGCAAGGGCTGCACCAACTGCATCAAACACTGTCCCACCGAAGCCATCCGGGTGAGGGAGGGACACGCCCGGATCGAAAACGCCCGCTGCATCGACTGCGGCGAGTGCATCCGGGTCTGCGGCTACAAGGCCAAAAAGGCGATCTACGACCGCTTCGAGGATTTTTCGGCTTACAAATACAAGATCGCGCTTCCTGCTCCCGCCCTCTACGGGCAGTTTGAGGAGGTGGGAGAGCCCGATGTCATTCTGTCGGCACTGGTGGAATGCGGCTTTGACGAGGTGTTCGAGGTCTCCCGGGCGGCGGAGATCGTATCGGAATACACCCGCAAATACCTGGAGGAGGGGAAATTTTCCGGCCGACCTGTCATCTCCTCGGCCTGTCCGGTGATTATCCGCCTGATCGGCATCCGTTACCCGCTGCTTTTAGACCGGCTGCTGCCGGTGCTGGCGCCCATCGAGGTGGCGGCACGGATTGCCCGGCGTGAGGCGCTCGAGCGCCATCCCGAGCTGACCGAGGAGGATATCGCCGTCCTCTTCCTGTCGCCCTGTCCGGCCAAGGTGAGTTATGTGAAGAATCCCCTGGGCA
>CAZGQH010000177.1:0-4194 GCA_964527575.1 uncultured Lachnospiraceae bacterium | reverse complement strand
AACGGCGGCTGCGGCGAGTGCCAGACTTCCTGCCAGTCTGCCTGCAAGACCAGCTGCGGCATTGCCAATCAGCAGTGCGAGAACAAGGCGGATAAGGCCGACAAGTAAGCTTGCGGCAGGCGGTTTTTGCCGCACCGTCTTTTCGTCACAAAAGAAAAAGGAAATGCCGCCGGTCTGGCGGCACTTTTCATGTATAGGAAGTTTTTCCGGCGGAAAATCGGTCTGATCGAGAAGTTTTCCACCGGATGGGGAAAGGAAGATTTTCATGGTTCATTCGTATAAGCTGAAGGGCTATAACATTGTGCTGGACACCTGCTCGGGGGCGATTCATGTGGTGGACGATCTGGTTTATGACGCCATCGCCCTCTATCCCGACAAAAGCGAGGAGGAGATCGTCTCTCTGCTGACCGAAAAATATAAAGGTCAGGAGGGGATTGACGAAGAAGCGGTGAAAGAGTGCCTTGCTGAGATCGGGGAGTTAAAAGAAGCCGGTCAGCTCTTTACCCCCGACAGCTACGCCCCCATGGCGAGCACCTTCAAGGAGAGAAGCGGCGATGTGGTCAAGGCGCTCTGCCTGCATGTGGCTCACACCTGCAATCTGAACTGCTCCTACTGCTTCGCTTCTCAGGGCAAATTCCACGGGGAGCGGGCGCTGATGTCCTTTGAGGTGGGCAAGCGCGCCCTCGACTTTCTCATTGAGCATTCGGGCAGCCGGCGGAATCTGGAAGTAGACTTCTTCGGCGGAGAGCCGCTGATGAACTGGGATGTGGTGAAAAAGCTGGTGGAATACGCCCGTTCGGTGGAAAAGGAGGCGGGCAAGAACTTCCGCTTTACCTTAACCACCAACGGAATGCTGCTTGACGACGAGGTGATCGACTTTGCCAACCGGGAGATGTCCAATGTGGTGCTCAGTCTCGACGGCCGGAAGGAGATTCACGACCGCTTCCGGGTGGACTATGCGGGGAACGGAAGCTGGGAGAAGATCGTGCCGAAGTTTCAGAAGCTTGTGAAGGCCCGTGGCGGCAAAAACTACTACATGCGGGGCACTTTTACCCACGCTAACCCCGACTTTGTCAAGGATATTGAGGCCATGCTGGAGCTGGGCTTTGACGAGCTGAGCATGGAGCCGGTGGTCTGCCCGGCGGACGACCCCTCCGCCCTCACCGAGGCCGACAAGGCGGTGGTGATGGAGCAGTACGAGCTTTTGGCCGAGAAAATGCTGGAGCGCCGCCGGGCGGGAAAGCCCTTCACCTTCTATCATTACATGATCGATCTTTCCGGAGGCCCCTGCATCTACAAGCGGATTTCGGGCTGCGGCTCGGGCACCGAGTATATGGCGGTGACCCCCTGGGGCGACCTCTACCCCTGCCACCAGTTTGTGGGGGAGGAGAAGTTCTGTCTGGGCAATGTCTTCGAGGGGGTAAAGGCGAAGGAGGTGCAGGAGGAATTCCGCGCCTGCAATGTCTACACCCGTCCCGAGTGCGCTGACTGCTGGGCAAAGCTCTACTGCTCCGGGGGCTGCGCCGCCAACGCCTACCACGCCACCGGCTCGGTGCGGGGGACCTATTCCCTCGGCTGCGAGCTCTTTAAAAAGAGGATGGAAGGCGCCATCATGCTCAAGGCCGCCGAGGCGGAGGAAGAATGAGCGCTTTTTCATGGAAAAAAAAAAGACGGGAGCAGCGCTCCCGTCTGTGATTTTGTGAAGGGATATGCCGCCTCCGGCGCCTCCCGCTTCCATATGCCCGGCCATAAAGGCGAGGCGCTTCTCGGTTGTGAGGCGCTTGACATCACCGAGATCCCCGGGGCAGATTCGCTCTATGAGGCGGCGGGGATTCTGAAGGAAAGCGAGGAAAATGCGACCCGCCTCTTCGACAGCGGGGCGACCTTCTATTCGGCGGAGGGTTCCTCTTTGGCCATCCGTGCCATGCTCTATCTCGCCTGTCTTGCCTATCGGGCGAAGCGCGGGCAGGCGGCCGGCCAGCCGATCGATCGATCGGTCGGTGAGACGGGAGAGCAATCTGTAGATCAGACACAAATCCGGTCCGCAGCTCGGGTGAATGACCGACCCGTAGGTCGGACACAAGTACGACTCGCAGGTCGGCCGGCCGGCCGACCTGCAGTGGCGGCAGGCCGGAACGCCCACCGGGCCTTTCTCACCGCCGCTGCCCTTCTCGATTTCGACATTCTCTGGCTCTGGCCGAAGGGCGAGGGCGAGGCTTCCCTCTGTTCTTCTGCGGGGGAGGCAGAGGCGCTGGCCGAGCTGCTGGCCGATCGGAAAAAGTGCCGGAATTTGGCGGCGGTCTATGTCACCTCTCCCGATTATCTCGGCCATGTGGCGGATGTCGAAGCGCTTGCCTCACTGGCCCACGCCGCGGGGCTTCCCCTTTTGGTGGACAATGCCCACGGGGCATATCTGCGCTTTCTGCCCGAGGAAGTGGGGAAAGCCGCCCGCCATCCCCTGACCCTCGGTGCCGATCTCTGCTGTGACAGCGCCCACAAGACCCTGCCGGTGCTCACCGGCGGCGCCTATCTCCATGTGGCAAAAGGGGCAGAGCCCCTCTTTGCTTCCTCGGCCAAAGAGGCGCTGGCGCTCTTCGGTTCCACCAGTCCCTCCTACCTAATCCTCCAGTCGCTCGACCGGGTCAATCGGCTGCTCGCCGAGGGTTATCGGGAGAGGCTATCGGATACGGTTCGTCGGCTTTCGGCTATTAAAGAAGATCTTCGGGAAAAAGGCTGGTTTTTTGTGGGGGAGGAGCCGCTGAAGCTCACCTTTGACGCCAAAAAGGCGGGATATACCGGCAAAGAGCTGGCCGAGCGCCTTGCCGCCGACGGAATTATTGCCGAATACGCCGACCCGGATTATGCCGTTCTCATGGCCGCCCCCGGCAACCGGGAGGAGGATTTTGCTCGGCTGGCAGTCTTCTTCGAAAAGACGTTTCCCCGCCCCGCCCTGCCCCGGCCCTATCCGGCGCTGACGCCGCCTGCGGTGAAGCTTTCGGTGCGGGAGGCCATGCTCTCCCCTTGGGAGCGCCTTCCCCTTCGGGACGCGGTGGGGAAGATTGCCGCCCAGCCGGAAGCCTCCTGTCCGCCCGCCATCTCCCCGCTGGTGCCCGGTGAGCTTGTGGAGGAGGGGGCGCTTGCCCTTTATCGCTATTATGGGATCGAAGAGCTCACCGTTCTTTGCCGGGATACGGTTCAGGAATCGGGCTGGAAGGGGTAAAAACTGCCTTTTCCCTGTTCGGCGGGAAAACCGGAACCGCGAGGTGAAAACGGGCGGTATCTCTGCTTTTTGAAGATCTTCTGCCCTTGCTCAGAGGTCCCCAAAAAAGCGGTTCTTCCCCTGCTTTTTTCGACAAAAGCTCTTTACAAAGAAGTACGTTTGTGCTACCATAGTACCGTAAAAAATGAGGGGGTCCGATGGACTTCCCTTGTCTTGGAAAGGGTTATGACAGAATGACGCTGGATAAAATCAAAGTGGGAGAATCGGCGGTGATCACCCGTGTGGGAGGCGAGGGGACCCTGCGCCTGCGCCTTTTGGATATGGGGCTGATTCCCCGCACCGAGGTGACCCTTATCAAAACCGCCCCGTTGGGCGATCCCATGGAGTTCCGTCTCAGAGGATATGAGCTGACGCTGCGAAGGGAGTCCGCCAAGGAGATCGAGGTGGTGCCGGTGACCGTGAAAAAGGCGGAGGAATCGGTCGGTGCGATCGGTGCGGCCGATGCGATCGGTGCGGCCGATGCGATCGGTGCGGCCGATGCGATCGGTGCGGCCGGTGAAGCCGATCTGCCGAAGACCGGGAAGAAGGAAAAAAGGAGGGGGCGGCGATGACTTTTGCACTGGTCGGCAATCAGAACTGCGGCAAGACCACCCTCTTCAACTGTCTCACCGGCTCCAACCAGCGGGTGGGAAACTTTCCCGGAGTGACGGTGGATCAGAAGATCGGCGGTATCCGGGGAACCAAGGATGTCTCGGTGGTCGATCTGCCCGGCAACTATTCGATCCGCCCCTACACCGGAGAGGAGATCGTTACCCGGGATTTTATCATTAAAGAAAAGCCGGACGGCATTATCAACATCGTGGATGCCACCAACATCGAAAGAAATCTCTACTTAACTCTTCAGCTGATCGAGCTGCGGCTTCCCATGGTGCTGGTGCTGAATATGATGGACGAGGTGCTGGGGAACGGCGGCA
>CAZGQH010000176.1:0-4226 GCA_964527575.1 uncultured Lachnospiraceae bacterium | reverse complement strand
AGGAAGGCCTGGCGGTGGATGATCCGGTACGGATGTATCTGAAGGAAATCGGCAAAGTCTCGCTTCTGAAGCACGAGGAAGAGACCGAGTATGCCCGCAATATGTTTGAGGGGATCAACGCGCCTCTGGTGATACTTGCCGCCTCTCTGACCGAAAGACTGGCTGAGCTTTCCGACGAATATCCTCCTCTTCTGACCGAGCTCGCCTCTTCGCTGATCGAGGATAAGCTCGCCTTCGATGAGGGAAAGGACCGGAAAAAGCGGAGCTTTGCCGACGAGGGAATGACCGAAACCAAGCTCAAGGGCTTATATGAGCTTCTCTTCTCCACTGTACGGGGAGCACGGCTGGTTTACGAGCGGGACCGGGTGCTCTATCGCAATATCGGGGCATGGATGCGGGATGCGGTGCCGAAGCTGGTGGCAATCTTCTCGGGCATCACCTCAAACACCCAGAATATTCCCGAAATGATCGCCGATATTGAGCGGCTGGTTGTGATCTGGAACGACCCCACCAAGTTCAAGAGCGCGGAAAAATATGAGGAGAAGGATCGGATGTTCCTCGATGAGGACGATCTGGATGCGGAATTCGGTGAGGATTTTGAAAAGGAAGGCGAGGAACAGGCAGCCGAGACCGAAGAGAGCGATCTCTTTTCCGATCTCGAGGCGAATCTCGATGTGCTGCCCGAAGAGGATCCGGACTTCGTTCCCACGATCCGTTTTTCCGATTTTGACGAGAATGCTGTCCGGGAACAGGCGAGCAAGATGTTCTACCGGGGGCACCGTGCCAAGCAGGCTCTGGTGGAGGCCAATCTGCGTCTGGTGGTCAGCATCGCCAAGCGGCATTCGGGAAAGGGGCTGTCCTTTCTGGATCTGATTCAGGAGGGCAATCTCGGGCTTCTGAAGGCGGTGGAAAAGTTCGACTACCGCAAGAATTTCAAATTTTCTACCTATGCTACCTGGTGGATCCGGCAGGCCATTACCCGCGCTATTGCCGATCAGGCCCGGACGATCCGTATTCCGGTTCACATGGTGGAGACAATCCATAAGGTGTCGCGGGTCTCCCGCAAGCTTCTGCAGGAGTACGGACACGAGCCTACCGTAGAGGAGATCGCTTCGGAGATGGGGATCTCTTCGGAAAAGGTGCGGGAATATATGAAGATCGCTCTCGACCCGGTTTCACTGGAAATGCCAATCGGCGAGGAGGAGGATTCCCATCTGGGCGACTTCATTCAGGATGAGGATTCCCCCTCACCCTCCGATTCGGTCTCTCAGACCATGCTGCGCGAGCAGCTTTTAGAGGTTCTGAAGACCCTTACTCCCCGGGAAGAGCAGGTGCTGAAGCTGCGTTTCGGCCTGAAGGACGGGCGGATGCGTACCTTGGAGGATGTGGGAAAGATCTTCAACATTACCAGAGAGCGTATCCGGCAGATTGAGGCCAAGGCGCTGCGCAAGCTGCGGCACCCCAGCCGCTCTAAGCGGTTGAAGGACTATCTCGACTCCTGATCGGCGTTGAATTGAAAAATCGGCAAATATAACAATTTGATTGATTAATTTTTGTCCTTATTTCTGAAAATAAAGTTGTTTTTTACAAAAAAGAGCTCTGATTTTTGGAGAAGATGCAAAAATGGCGGGGAAACTTATTCCGAATTATTCCGAAAGGTAGGGAAATTTCCCGTGAAAATCGGAATTTGCACCTTGACAGAATAGACAAAATCATATAAAATATTAATATTAACTGCGGTCGTCTCGCGCTTGTCCGCCCGGCGTCCCATGGCACTTTTCTTTTGTAAGGAGGAAATACAGCATGAAACATAAGCTGTCAGTACTGTCGGTGCTTTTAGCACTGCTGGCACTTGTGTTTGTCTTTACCGCTTGCGGCGATGACGGCAACGTCTCGACGGAGGGTATGATCAAACCGAGAACGGTCACAATCTATTCCATTACCGGTGATTCCACAACCGATGAGGCGATCAAGCAGGTTGAGAACGCACTGAATAAGATAACCGAGCCCCTTTACAAGACCCATGTGGTTTTGCGGCTTTACCCCGAGGATGAATACGAAGAGGTTCTGAAGTCGGTGATTGCGGCCAACGAAAACGGCGACGTTTTTGTGGACGTGGATAATGAGGACGACGTGACTGCGGAAACGGTGGTCAACGAATACGGCCGTCCCTTAACGGTCTATCCCGAGGCCAGCCGGAATCAGTTCGATATCTTCCTGATCCCCGAGGGTGTGGATAAGTTTGATTACTACACCACCAAATATCTCACCGAAAAGGATCCCGAAACCGGCGCGGTGGAGATTCTTGGCGGCGTAGCGATGGATATCAGTGCCGAGCTTTTGGAGAACGGCAGTGCCTATGTCCTCAATCAGTACATACCTGCTCAGGTACTCGACTTCTGCCGGGAGAATTCCATCGATCATTCGTCGGCACTTTACGGCATTCCCAGCAACCGCTATTACGGTCCTGCGGAGTATCTCCTGATCAATAAAGAGCTTTTTGAGGCTTACAATTATACTTACGATCCGGCGACCATGACCGACATGTATGCCTTCCAGGAATTCCTGGCCGACCTTGCTGCCGACTGCGGTCCCGGAAAATCCCGTCCGAATACGATTCCGCTTTATAACACGCCCAGCATGAACCTGGTCAGCGTCACCGGTACAAAATCGGTGGTGGCGCAGGCGGTTGCCAACAACGCTTCGGTGGCTTCCGGTATGTTTACTCCCATGAATATTTTCGCAATCCCTGCCGCTCAGAAGGGTATGGGCTTTGTGAATGCGATCAATGTGGCAGGCGGCATTATGCCCCGTGTCACCGACCGGGTGGATTTCAGTACCGAGTTCGGCGCCGCCTTTGTTTACAGCGATGCCGGTTCCATTGAGCAGTATGCCGATGATTATTACATTATCCTCAACAGCGTGCCGCTGATCGAGGGTGAGGATATTTATAAAGGCGTGTATGCGGTCAGCAGTTATGCTGCTGATGTCGAGCGCTGCATGGAGATTCTCGTCTGTCTCAACACCAATGCCGAGTTCCGCAACATTTTCGGATACGGCGTGGAGAATATGAACTACATGATCGATGAGGAAACCGGTCTTGTGGTCAAGACCAACGACAGCTATGAGATGGATCTGGAAGCAACCGGCAACATGTTCCTGCTTAAGCAGAACAGCGAGATGACCGAGGAGGAGTTGATTCTCTCGGCCAACGACTGGGCGGTGGCGAAGAAGACCAATAACAGTGCCATCGTTTCCCCCTATGCCAAGTTTGTCTTCAGCACGAATTATGTCGCTTCCGACTACAACAGTTCTACCTACGTTCCGATGGCGCTTGCTGTGCCGCAGCTCGAAATGCTTTACGATGAGATATGGACCTGGATTGCCGAATTCCCCACCTATGTCAATCCCGATACGGGTGAAAAGATCAATACCTTTAACGAATATCTCCTGGTGCTGCAGGCGGAGCTGAACAAGAGTCTCTATGTTTCCAGTGCTTCCTCCGCCGACTATCCCACCTCGATCCGTCAGCAGTATGCGAACTGGTACGAGGCAACCTACTCATCCTGAGACCATCCAGATCGAACCTTCTTCCGAACGCTCCCGCAGAGAGAGGCTCTCTACGGGAGCGTTCTTTTTGGAAAAGAACCTCGCTGCGGAAAGAATTGGCGAACAAGCGGGAAGGAGTGACGTATCGTTGTGACGCTTTTTAAAAATATGGTTAATATTTACTGGAAAAGCTGCCTTGGATTGTGCAAAAGGGAGAATTTTTTCTCCTCAGAAAACAGGACTTGACATAGGAAAGCAATTTAGTGTATAATGTACAGGTCAAGGTGTGGGATTCTGTCTTCAGCCGGCAGATTCTTGTTCACAAGACGAATTAAGATCAAATGTAATCAACAGGTTAGGAGGTGCAAAATTGCCAACATTTAATCAGCTCGTCAAGTATGGCAGACAGGATAAGACCTTTAAGTCGAAGTCCCCTGTGCTGCAGAAGGGCTTCAACTCGCTTACCAAGGAAATGACCAACCAGAGCTCTCCCCAGAGACGCGGTGTCTGTACCAAGGTTTCGACCACCAGCCCGAAGAAGCCGAACTCGGCTCTCCGTAAGATCGCCAGAGTAAAGCTGACCAATGGACTTGAGGCGACGGTCTATATCCCCGGTATCGGCCACAACCTTCAGGAGCACTCGGTAGTTCTTATCAGAGGCGGAAGAGTTCGTGACC
>CAZGQH010000175.1:0-4246 GCA_964527575.1 uncultured Lachnospiraceae bacterium | reverse complement strand
GGTGACCCGGCCGCCGGCGGCAGCCACAGCGGTCATATAGGTGCCCGCTTCGATCATATCGGGGATGATGTCGTAGGAGCAGCCGTGCAGCGCCTTTTCTCCCCGGATTTTGATGACATCGGTGCCGGCGCCGGTGATATGGGCGCCGCAGGTGTTCAGAAAGTTGGCAAGGTCAACGATATGCGGTTCTCGGGCGGCATTTTCAATTATCGTCAGTCCCTCTGCCCGGGTGGCGGCCAGCATGGCGTTGACCGTAGCTCCGACCGAGACCACGTCAAAGAAGATCCGGCAGCCGAAGAGGCCGTCTTTGGCCTCGGCCTCGATATAGCCGCCGTTGACCTCGGCGGCAGCGCCCAGAGCGCGGAAGGATTTGAGATGCTGGTCGATGGGACGGGTGCCAAAGTCGCATCCGCCGGGATAGCCCACATGGGCTTTCCCGTAGCGCCCCAGCTCCGCCCCTACTAAGTAATAGGAGGCACGCATTTTCTTGACAATCGAAAGGGGAATTTCCGCCCGTTCGTCAAGATGTGTGGTATCGATTTCGGTGACATTTCCCTTCCGGGTGCAGGGTGCCCCCAGAAGCGAGAGGATTTCGAGAGTCAGATTTATGTCGTTTACATCGGGCAGATTTTCGAGGACAAACTTTCCTCCCACCAAAACCGTGGCAAACAGAATCGGCAGAGCGGCGTTTTTCATGCCCGAAATGTCGATGGTACCGTAGAGCGGCTTTTTTCCGCAAATCACAATTTTATCCATGGACAGGTATTATCGCATTTCCGTAGGATGCTGCGAAGCTCCTTCATCAAGTACTTTACGGGAAAAGACGGTTTTTCACGTACCGTCGCAGAGAGTGTGAGAGAGGGGGAGGGAGAGCGACGGCGTACGAAAAACATTTTCGGCTCTTTTTTCGGCGATTTCTCCCGCAGTACAGTTTTTCTGCAACACAAAAAGAAGGTCGCCTTACCACCTCAGTCAGTATAACACGGAAATGTGAACACGCTGTAAACAAATACCCGGAAAACGAAATATTTCCATTCCTTTTCCTGGTAGAATAGGCGGCGTCTTTTCCGATGTCAGTATATGCAGAAGGAGGGGGTGCGGTCCAGAATAATAAGGATAGGATCGGGCAAAGGAAGGCCCCGCCTGGCAGTGAAGGCGGGGTCCTAAAAGGCGGTCAGGAGGCCGCTCTCTCTGCTTTGTAGTAGGCTACCGTCAGATCGACCACCAGACCGTAGCTCTTGATTCCCTCTTTGACACCCTGAATCTGCTGATAGGTGTCGTTGATCGAGCCGGAGATGTCGGCGGCTATGTTGTCCTCATACTTTTCGAAGAAATCGCTGTAGGCACGGAACTCGCCGATGATCCGCGGATCGATCTCTTTGTAGAGCTTGTTCCAGAGCTCGCTGTCAGCGCCGGCCAGGGCGTTGTAGAAATATTTGAAGGTCTCCACATAGCCGCTGTAGCGGATATAGGGGTCGTCGCTGGCGGCACAGATCAGAAAGGCCACGAAGTTGGCCTCGTCCTCCCGCGCGATACCCCGCTGGTGCGCCATCTCGTGTGCCATGGTCTGGGGGATGGTACTGTCGGGAAAGTTGATGTTGATGTTGGCCTCGCCGGTCATATAGGTATAGATGCCCGAGAGGTGGGTGTAGGTGAGGGGCTCGCTGGCGATCACCGGTTTTACACGGGAGGTCAGGGTGGAAAGAAAGGCATATTCCTTGCCGGCAGCCTTGTAAAGGGCATTGAGCTTTTTGTTCAGCTCGCTTCGTTTGTAGGGCATTGTCGAGGAGCCGTTTTCGGCGAAGTCGATCTCGTCGAGAAGACTTTCGGCTTCGTTCAAAAGAATCGTGGCGGTGTCGTAGAGTTCTTCTGCCGAGACCTTCTGCCGGTCAAGACCCATCTCGTCCTCGATGGGGGTGCCGAAATAGGCACATCCCAGGGTGAAGACGAAGAGGATATAGAGGGTGCCGATGCTGCCGAGAAGATAGGAGAGCATATAGCGGGAAGGCTTGGGATTTTTCTTCTTCGCTAACTTGATGGCGAAAACAATGCCCACCACGACCCCGGGGAGGAGAAGATAGACTAAAATCTCGGCGAAGGAGAAGGGCAGAATGCCGGTGATCTTGGCAAGAACGAAACGCACGCCTGCCGCGAGGGTGCGGTTGACAAAATCGGCCACGGCGGGGATGTTGGCGCTGAGGACATGAAAGAGGATTGTCACCGGCAGAAGCAGTGCCACCACAATGGTGAAGACCGGGCAGTACTCGTGCCATTTGCGGAAGAATTGTTTTACTTTTTTCATGGTACACCATAAGGGACAAAAAAGGTGAGGGGCATCGTTGTCCTTCACCTTTTCTGTCGGATTGTATTTTGTTTGACGGAAAAATCAGACCTTGACCGTCCAGCCCAGCGTATCCTCTACACTGCCCCACTGAATGCCGGTGAGGGTGTCGTAAAGACGCTTGGCGATAGGGCCGATCTTGCCGCCGTTGATGATATGCTTCACGCCGTTGTCGTTCAGTTCGCCGATGGGGGAGATGACGGCTGCGGTGCCGGTGCCGAAGGCTTCGTCCAGTCTGCCGTTTTCGGCAGCGGTCAGCACCTCGTCGATCGACAGGCGGCGCTCGGAGACGGGAAGACCCCAGGAGCGAAGGAGCTCAAGGGCAGAGGCGCGGGTGACGCCCGGCAGGATGTTGCCCTCGTCCAGAGCGGGGGTGATTACCTCGCCGTCCAGAACGAAGAAAACATTCATGGCGCCCACTTCGTCGATGTATTTGCGCTCCACACCGTCCAGCCAGAGCACCTGGGCGTAGCCCATGGCTTCGGCCTTTTCCTGACCCTTCAGAGAGGAGGCGTAGTTGCCGCCCACTTTGGCAAAGCCGGTGCCGCCCTTGACGGCGCGGACATACTCCCGCTCGATGCAGATCTTGACCGGATTGATCCCGCTGGCATAGTATGCACCTACCGGCGAGAGAATAATCGCAAAGAGGTAGGAATGGGAGGGATGGACACCGAGCCTTGCATCGGTGGCGATGATGAAGGGACGGATGTAGAGGGATTTGCCCTCCTCTTCGGGAACCCAATCGGCGTCGGTCGCCACAATTGCCTTGATGGCCTCCAGCGCGTCGTCTGGATCGAGTTTCGGAATGCACATTCTTTCGTTGGTGCGGTTCATGCGCTCGATATTCTTCTGGGGACGGAAGAGCTGAATCTCGCCCGCGGCGGTCTTATAGGCCTTCAGACCCTCGAACATTTCCTGTGCATAGTGGAAAACGGCGCAGGCGGGGTCGAGAGAGAGGGGACCGTAGGGGACGATGCGGGGGTCGTGCCAGCCCTTGCCGTCGGTATAGTCCATTAAAAACATATGGTCAGTGAAGTACTGGCCGAAGCCTAAAGCGTTGTAGTCGGGCTTGGTCTTCTTTTCTTTTGTGAGTTCGTAGCGGATCTTGAGCATGATGGGGTCCTTTCTTGATGGGTTTTCTCGCTTCGGCATCGAAGTTTTGATTCTACCGGATATTATAGTATTTTTTTGTGTGGATTACAAGACAAAAACGAAATTTTTTCTGAAGTTTGTCTGAAAAAAATATATTTTTCTGCAGGACGAGACTTGCAGATTGGAAACCTGCAAACTTCTAATTGAGAAAGAAGTCGAGCGCCCGGCGGATCTGTTCGTCCCAGTCGGTCCAGCTGTGGTTGCCCTCGCTTTCGCTGTAGGTCGGGGCAAAGCCGAGGGTATCGAGATGCTCCTTCATACGGCGGCTCGCGACCAGCAGGGGATCCTCGGTGCCGCACCAGAGGAAGAGGGCGGGCTTTGGTTCCTTTTTTGCGGCACTCTCCGCGATCGCAAAGAGGTCGTTTTTGCCGCCGGTAACCTTATCAAAATCGCCGAGAACCGAATACCAGTAGGGCTCCTTTTCCTCGCTCTTGCCCCGGACATAGGCGGCGATGTCCAAAGCGCCCGACAGGGAGGCGGCCGCCCGGTAGCGCTCGGGGTAGGTGAGGGCGGCCTTCAGGGCGCCGTAGCCTCCCATGGAAAGGCCGGCGATGAGGTTGTACTCCCGCTCTGCCGACATGCCCCGGAAGAGTGAGCGGCAGAGGGCGGGCAGCTCCTCGGTGAGATAGGTGAAGTAGGCGCCGCCGTACTTCATATCGCAGTACCAGCTCTTGTGGGCGTTCGGCATGACCACGGCGATCCCCCGCTCGGAGGCGTAACGCTCAATCGAGGTGCGGCGCTGCCAGATGGTAT
>CAZGQH010000174.1:0-4305 GCA_964527575.1 uncultured Lachnospiraceae bacterium | reverse complement strand
GATGTGATCGACCGCAAGTCGATCCGTGCTCGCCGCTTCTTTTCGGGTACACCCACGCTTCTCTATAAGGATGGCACCTTCATGAAAAAGAATTTTGCCAAAGCTCAACTCTCGGTGAGTGAATTTCAGGAGATGTGCCGGATTGCCGGCTACTACGACATCTCGGAGATCGCCAGTGCTCAGCTTGAGTCCAATGGTCGGATGTCGGTCTTGGCCAAGAGCGAGACCCAGAAGGTGACACTCGCCGACCTCAATATCACCCCGTCGAAGAAGGCGGTAGCACCGGTCAGTGTGATCTACGACGGCAAAATTCTCGATCGCAATCTGATCCAGATCGGAAAAAATCAGTCCTGGGTGATGAATCAGCTGAAGGCACAGAAGGTGGCCTTAGCCGATGTCTTTCTCGGCATGGTGGACGGGGAGGGCAATCTCTCCAACTATCTTTCTACTACCTGAGTCACTTGCGGTAGTAACTGTAATAGGCTACCACCGACCGGAGGCGACCCTCGTGTTCAAGGTCGGGGGCGGTAAGAATCACGCCGTCGCCGCTCATCAGTTCGGAGGCGGTCAGCTCGTCGATATTTGCCCGGAAAACCACGATCCCCGAGGCAAATACGAGGAATTCTCCGTTCCGGATGTTGAGGCCCCCTTCCTTGCCCACGATGGTCTCCACATTGTCAATCCGTTCTCCCACATATTTGATGTGTTTGCCGTCCAGCTTGGCGGCCATTTCCCGGCGGAAGGCGACGCTGTTTTCGTTTTTTGGTTTTCTTCTCAGAAACTTGAACACAAAACCACCTCTTTCCTCGGTATTTTAGCACAAATCTCAACAAAAATCAACTTTTTTGAAAAAAGCTCTTTCTTTTTGCTCCCTTTTGTGATAAAATTTCTAAGTTAATCCGAAGGATGGGAGTTTGAAAAATTGATTAGAAACGATTTGAGAAATATCGCGATCATCGCTCACGTCGACCACGGCAAGACCACGCTGGTGGACGAGATGCTCAAACAGGGCGGCGTCTATCGCGAAAATCAGGCCACTCAGACCCGTGTCATGGACTCCAACGATCTGGAGCGGGAGCGGGGCATTACGATTTTAGCGAAAAATACGGCCATTCATTATAAGGATACCAAGATCAACGTTATCGATACTCCCGGACATGCCGACTTCGGCGGCGAGGTGGAGCGCATCCTCAAGATGGTGAACGGTGTTCTTCTGCTGGTGGACGCGGCGGAGGGGCCCATGCCGCAGACCCGTTTCGTGCTTCAGCGGGCGCTGGAGCTCAACCACCGGGTAATTGTGGTGGTGAACAAGATCGACAAGCCCGACGCCCGGATCCACGAGGTGGTGGACGAGGTGCTGGAGCTTCTCATGGATCTTGACGCCACCGACGAGCAGCTCGACAGCCCCATGCTCTTCTGCTCGGGCCGCGCCGGAACCGCCTCCTATTCCCCCGACGAAGCGGGCGTGGATCTGCGCCCTTTATTTGAAACCATTCTCGACTACATTCCTGCGCCCGAAGGGGATGAGAATGCCAAGCTTCAGCTTCTTGTCTCCTCCATCGACTACAACGATTATGTGGGACGCATCGGCATCGGCCGGGTGGAAAACGGCACGATCAAGGTGGGCAGCGAGGTGGTCATGTGCAACTACCACAACGAGGGCTATACCAAGCGCACCAAGATCGTCTCGCTCTATCAGTTTGACGGCTTAAAGCGGGTCAACTGCGAAAAGGCCTATCCCGGCGACATCGTCTGCTTTTCCGGGGCGGAGAACATCTCGATCGGCGACACGGTCTGTGAGCCCGACGCGCCGAATCCTTTGCCTTTTGTCAAGATCAGCGAGCCCACGCTGGAGATGACCTTCATGGTCAACACCAGCCCCTTTGCCGGGCGTGAAGGCAAGTATGTCACCTCCCGCCAGATCCGCGACCGGCTCTACAACGAGCTTCTGAAGGATGTCTCTCTCCGGGTGACCGACGGAGAGACCACCGACAGCTTCAAGGTCTGTGGACGGGGCGAGATGCACCTTTCGATCTTAGTGGAGAATATGCGCCGGGAGGGCTATGAGCTGGCGGTTTCCGCACCCCGTGTCATCTATAAGGAGATCGACGGCAAGCTCTGCGAGCCGGTGGAGCGGGTCTACATCGACGTGGCGGAGGAGTTCACCGGCGCGGTGATCGAAAAGCTGGGTGCCCGGAAGGCCGATCTTGAGAAGATGGAGCTTCACGGCAGCCGGATGCGGATCGAATATCTCATTCCCACCCGCTGCCTCTTCGGCTACCGAAGCAAGTTCATGACCGATACCCGGGGCGAGGGCATTATCAACACCACCTTCGAGTGCTATGCCCCCTACAAGGGCGACATCGTGTCGCGTTACACCGGGTCGCTGGTGGCCTCGGAGGACGGTATTACCACCTCCTACGGCTGCTACAATGTGCAGGATCGCGGCGCCCTCTTCCTCGGCACACAGACCGCCGTCTACGAGGGTATGATCGTGGGTGAAAGCCCCAAGCAGGGGGACATTGTGGTCAATCCCTGTAAGGAGAAGCACCTGACCGCCGTCCGCTCCTCGGGCGCCGATGAGAAGCTCATCCTTACGCCGCCCCGCATCCTGGGTCTGGAGGAGGCCATCGAGTTCATCGCTCCCGACGAGCTCATTGAGGTCACGCCCAAGAGCATCCGTCTTCGCAAGGCCATCCTCAATACCCAGAACCGCCTGAAGGCACAGGCCCGGCAGAAGTCGTAAGGCATAAAAACCGGACTTCGGTGAGAAGAGAATATCCATACCAGAAGCCGCCCGGGGCGGTGTGCGGAAAAAACGTACACCGCTCCGGCTTTTTTTCAGAAGAAAAATGCGATTTTGCTTACAATATATTATGTAAGAAGAAGAGAGGAGGGACGGCGCCGTGCAGGACAATCCTTGTGCCGCCGCATGGAGTGGCAAGCGCTATTTTACCTACGATTCCTATCTGAAAAAGACCTTCGGAGGCAAGGTCTGCAAGGTGCCGTTGGACGGGGGCTTTACCTGCCCGAACCGGGACGGCCGCTGCGGCTTCGGTGGATGCAGCTATTGCTCCGGTCGGGGAAGCGGTGATTTTGCCCCCTCCCGGCTGCTCCCTCTTTCCGAGCAGTATGAAGTTTCCAAAAGGGCGTTGGAAGAGAAGTGGAGGCCGGTCGGCTATATCCCCTATCTGCAGGCCTATAGCAACACCTACGCCTCTCCCGACAGGCTGCGTGCGCTCTACGAGGAGGCGCTCGCCCTGCCGGGAGCGGTGGGACTGGCGATCGCTACCCGGGCGGACTGTCTTCCCGATGGTGTTGTTTCGCTTCTTCGGGAGCTGCACGAAAGAACCCACCTCACCGTGGAGCTGGGGCTTCAGACGGTACACGACCGCACGGCCGCCCGCATCGGGCGAGGGCATGATTTTGCCGCCTTTCTCCGGGGTTATGAAAAGCTGTCCGGTCTGCGGGTGACGGTTCACCTCATCGACTATCTTCCGGGGGAGAGCCGGGAGGAGATGCTGGAGAGTACGAAGACGCTGGCGACCCTTGCCCCGCATGGGGTCAAGTTTCACATGCTCTATGTAGCGAAAGGCACGGCCATTGAGCGGGAGTATCGGGCAGGGGGCTTCACGTTGCCCGGGCGGGAGGAGTATGTGGCCACGCTCTGCGATCAGCTGGAGCTTCTTCCTCCGTCGGTGGTGATCGAGCGGCTGACCGGAGACGCGCCCCGGGAGGCGCTGGTGGCGCCGCTTTGGACGGCGGACAAGCGATCGCTTCTCAACGCTATCGACAAAGAGCTGACAAAAAGAAAATCCTTTCAGGGAAAGTTTGTCGAAACTGTACAAAAAAAAGGCTGAAATTTCGGTAGGTCCGGCAGGAAAAACTCGCCAAACGCTCTTGCGCATCCTTTGATTATGCGGTATAATAAACCTATATAGGGAACTCCAAACCCTCTATGCAAAACCTCATTATCAGAAGGAGTGTAAACAATGGCAACTTATACCACCAAAAAGGTCAGAAACGTATGCCTGCTCGGCCACGGCGGAAGCGGAAAAACCTCCCTTACCGAGGCGATGCTCTATTTGGCGAAGGCCACCGACCGTCTGGGAAAGCTGACGGAGGGAAATACGGTCAGTGACTGTGATCCCGAAGAGATCAAGAGAAAATTTTCGATCAATTTGACCCTCACCAATCTGGTTTGGAAGGATACCAAGATCAACATAATCGATACCCCCGGTTTCCTCGACGTTGAGGGAGAGGTGCTGGCGGCGCTTCGTGTTACGGGCTCCGCTCTTTTTACGG